>ONQM01000020.1 GCA_900319955.1 uncultured Eubacteriales bacterium
CATACGCCTTCTTCTTATGTAATCACTTAATGTAATGTTTGTTAGGACTGCAAATAGACGCTGCATGGTATATACGTTTACTCCTAATATTCTTGCAATATGATTGTAGTCTATTTCTTTATCTAAATTATCGTCTATATATTTAGTTACTTCATTTAAAGCTTTATAAATATTCAAGTTATTCACCTACTTTATTTTATTATAAGACATTTTTAATACTTTTACAAAACCTTTAGGAAGATTTGCTATAGCATCAGATTTTTCACTTTCTGTCATACCATAAAGTGACTCTGCAACTGATCCTGTTATAGCACAGGTATCAGTATCTCCTCCCATTAAAAGTGTCTTCCTGATAGTATCATCGAAAGATATTTCAAAGTATATTGCATAAAGACAGTTACCAAGTGTTTCACTACATGTCATATTAAATTTCTTAAAAGGAACATATTCATGTTCTAAATTTAATTTTTCATAAACATAATTTTTAGTATAGCCTTTCCTAAAATAATAAATCATAAAAGCTATTTTAGTTGCAGCATCTACCGCTTCACAACTATTATGTGATGGAATTGTTGCATGATAAGCATTTTTAATAACATCTTCTTCACAATCAAACATAAAACCAACAGGAGATATCCTCATCAAGGATATTTAAAGTAAGATGTAAAATCTGGTTTATAATTCCTATAATCATTTATATACTTTTTTAAAGTTTCTCCATAATCTTTATGATTTACAATAGCATCTAAAATAGCGATAGTTTCAATTATATCATCACTATAAAATGATTTTTCATTTATTAATTTATCAGGATTTATACTAGTAATTATTTTAGTCTCATCATACTCATATATACTTCCTACTTTATCTTCATATATTGCCCCTAGCATAAAATTACCACCACTTATTATACTAAAAATTTGATGTAAATTATATACATCAAATTATTTTCTCTTTACTTTTTTCTTTTCATACATTTCATCTACTTTAAATAGACCTGTTGCAAATAAATCTGCCAAAATATTAAGTACAAAAAATGCTTGAGTTGACTTCTTATTTTCATCATCTGTTTCTTTTTCTATTACATAATCTTTTTTATCAACTCTATAAATAGTTGCAGATGCATATGGATTTTTACCAGCTTCATAATCTGATATAGTATATTTTTCTTCTTTATGCGTGCTTTTCTTCCTAGAGATAGTATCAAGTAAATATGGTGCATTAGAACTTGTAACAACCTCTTCTATTTCTTTTTTAGATACATCATCCTTTAATTCATACTCATTAATATCTCTAGCATAATAACCATTATCATCTTTTTGCCATGCTCCAACAAAAGTTGCAGTATTTTTTAAATCATTTGTTTTAAATTTATAACTTTTTGTATCTTTATTAAAACCATCACTATCACATTCTGTCTTAATAAGTAAAGACACCTCTCTTGAATCTTTTTTGAAAGGATTAAGGTGAACTACATTTAATAATCCAAATGAAACACCTGCAACTAATACATAAGAGCCACTATACTTTAAAATGTTTTTAGTTATTTTTAAATTTTTTATTTTATTCATACCATCAACTCCGCGAATGCACATTATTATATCATAAATTGTCTTTAAATACTACAAAATATTTTATAATTCGAGTATAATATAATTTAGTTGGGAGTATAATGCTATGAGTAATAATTATTTAGTTTTAAAAAATTCTATTTATTCAAATTACTATGACATAACAAAGTACTATGTCATCTATAATAATTATTTAAAAAAATATAAAACTACTCATAACATTAGACTTTATTTTACTTTAAAAAAATATTTAGAAAATAATGACTATAATATAAATACTGACACATTATTTAATAAATTAAAGCAACTTAAACTATCTTATAAAGAAATAAATAGTATACCAAATACAATAAAAAAAATAACTGTAGATAAGATAGAAAAAGATATAAATGATATACTTTTAATATACTCTGAATTTAAAAAAATAGATTCTGCAATATACACTCTTAATAATAAAGGTGAAGTATCAATTAACGAATATTATGATCTATCAGAAAATACTCCATCTAATATTTTATATTACATGTATAAAAAAATATATGAATATAAAAATGATAAACTACTTAAAGCATTTACAAACATTATTGATTTATATGATAAAAATATAGAAATAATTGAAAAAGAAAGTCTAGAATTTGCATCAAAAATAAGTACTAAAGCATCATCATATTTTAATACATTAAAATATAATAATTATGACAGACTATATGATCTAAGACATGAAGAAGCATACTTAAAAGAATATAATTTATTTAATATAAGTTCTGATGAATCCAAAAACTTCTATCGCTATAAATTAATGAAAAAAATATTTTCTATTTCATACATAGAACATAATAAATTAGAAAATCTTTATAAAAAAGGATCAGTTAACTTATCCATTAATAAAAAAAACTATAACTTTAAAACCTTAATAATATTTAATAATATAGAAACATTTGATGAAATAGATGAAATATTTGATAAATATAAAAATGAAAATAAAAACTTTTTATTTTATGTAAAAGTGATGCATGACAAAAAAAACTATTATACAAATATGGCAACAGACTCTAATAATTTTATAGAAGACGATAACCTAGAAACACTAATAAAAGAAAAAATAAAATACATAGTAGTGTCTAATTCCAAAGATATAAAAACATCATCAATTTATAAACTAATAAACATATTAGAGCATCCTAATAACATCCCATATAAAACTAAAAATGGATATACTGGTATCATATCAATTAAATTTAAATATCATAAAGTATATTCATACATTTATAACTTTACATTCTATAATAAATATTTAAAAAATACTAAACTAGAAAAAATAAAAAAAGTTAAATATAAACTTGATGATTCAAAAGAAAACTATATAAACAATATGACTACAAACATAATGTTAAGCAGTAAGAACATAAATATGCTTTACTATAACAAATTATATTTATTCTATAAAAGTAAAGAACTTTTAAATGATTATAAATTTATATTTAAAAAAGATGATAAATATATAGATGATAAATCATTTGATATAACAATAAAAAATAACATTATTTACAAAACATATCAAGATGAAAAAACAAATATAAATATTAAAACAACACTTATAAATGACTCTCTTATAACAACAGTAGAAGGAGCAAGTGAATTCTATGTATTCTTTAATACTGAATATAATACAGTATCAAAAAAGAATAAAAAAATAATATTTAATAAAGAAACTGATTTTTATACATACACTGATGCAATAATAGATGATTATTATTTTAATAAACTAAATGTTTATAATAAAAAAGGATTATCAATAAATAATAATAAATATAGTGACTTAGTAAAATGTATATGCTATAAAGTAAAATGTTTAGGAAAAGCAAATATTATAACAGGACTTAAAGATAGTATTTTAGTAACAAAAAATGATTTTTTAAACATATCAAATAAAGAAATAGAAAACAATACACTATATAATAAACTAATATATTATATATATAATCCAATTTATAGCAACTACAAAAGTTCACTTATATCTTATAATATACTGGATCCAAATAACCTTAAAAAATTTAATTTAGACATAAATGATAAATATATAATAATAGATAAAATAGAAGAAAAATTAATGGAAGACATTACTAAATTTTATAAATACATAGAACTAAAAAAAATTAATTTAAAAATAGTATTTATTTATAATTCAGTATCACGAGAAATACTTGATAAATATACATATCTTTATTTAAACAAATCTAAAAAAATAATAAAGCTAGATAAAGAAAATATTAATAATAAAGAATTAATACTATTATACTTAGGATCAATTTATAATATTTCAAAAGATTTAGATGAATTTATTAATAATTTAAAAGATAATGAAAAAAGATATAAAAGCATAGAATCATTTGAAATAAATGAAAAACTAAATATTAAAAATAACTATGGAGGATTTGACTCAAATGGTAATTTAATATTTAAAGATTATAAAACCCTTCCATCTAATAAACTAATTAGTAATGATTTAGAATCAGTAACAACACCATACTATTCATATACAACATTTAATAAAAAAGAATTAACAAAAAAATGTACATTATATATGGAATCATCAGAATACATAATGATTAATAATAGGCCTCTTTCATATAATAGTTTTATTATAAAAGAAGGAGAAACAATAAGAAAATTTAAAAGAGAAAATACAGAAGTAAATGTTACTGAAACACTCTCTGTTACCGATAATATAAAAATATTTAAAATTGATATTAAATCAAAACAAAATGCAAATATAAAATTAGGACTTCATTTAAATATAGGTAACTTATTTGATAGATATCACTATACAGAATTTGATAAAGATAAAAATATAGTTAAAATAACAAATGATTTAAACATATTCTTAACATGTACAAAAAATATAATAAGTTTTGATGATAATACTGCAATATGTGAAGTAAAGCTTAAAAAAGATGAAACAGTTACACTAGCATTTTCACTTGGTATTTCACAGTTAGAAGATATGTGGTTTCAAAAAGAAAAATATTCTAACATATCAACTATTGATACATCAATTAAAATATTAGAAAACAACATAAATAATAATTATAACAAATTAAAAATAAAACTTAAAAATGATAGAATAAATACTCTATTTAATTTAATTATTCCATATAACTTATATATAAATAAACCAAATAATTATGAATTATCACTAATATGTAATATATTTAAAGAAATATCTTTAGAAGAAATAAAAAAATATAACATAGATTCTTTATATGTAAATTTAATATATAAATACATATACTACTTCCAAGACTTCTCACTAATTAACAATGACTTATATGATAAATTAAAGAAAACAATCATGATACAAAATAAACACAACTTTATATATAATGAATCAATAGATAACTTTATAAATCTTTCAAAAATATTAAATAAAAAAATAGATGTAAATAAATATAATAAATTAAAAGATAAAGACATTATAGTTCAAAATTTATATAAATTTATATCAAGTGATAATGCATCATTTATAAAATTATTTAATAAAGATCAAATAATCAATAACTATGATAATTACATAATTGATGATAGTGCAATATATTACTATGCAATAGAAAGATACTTAGGAATTGATATTAAAGGAGATAAACTAGAAGTAAAACCACTAATAAAAGAAGACTTTAGTTTTACATATAAATATTCAAATAGTCTTTATAAAATAAATGTTAAATTTGGTAAGAAAAATAAAATTACTTATGATGAAGAAATAATTAATACTAAATATATAAGATTTAAAAATGATTTAAAAACACATGATATAAATATAGAAATAAAGAAAGGTTAAAGCCTTTCTTTATTTTAATAATTCTCAGATTTTAACTCGAAGAATGATTGAGGATGAGAACAAACTGGACATTTTTCTGGAGCTTTTTTACCTACATAAACATATCCACAATTTCTACATATCCAAACCTTTTCTTCACCTTTTTCAAATACTAAATTATTATTAATATTACCTATTAACTTCATATAGCGTTCTTCATGATGCTTTTCAATCTCACCAACTTTTAAGAAAAGTTCTGATATTCTATCAAATCCTTCTTCTTTTGCAACTCTTGCAAACTCTTTATACATTTCTGTATTCTCATAATGCTCCCCTGCTGCAGCATCTTTAAGATTTGTAAGTGTATCAGGTATATCTCCATTATGTAACTCCTTAAACCAAATCTTAGCATGTTCCTTTTCATTACTCGCAGTTTCTTCGAATATTGCTGCTATCTGTTCATACCCTTCTTTTCTTGCTTTACTAGCATAGAAAGTATATTTGTTTCTTGCCTCACTTTCACCAGCAAATGCTTTAAGTAAATTTTCTTCTGTTTTAGAACCTTTTAATTCCATCTTTATCACCTCAAGTATTATTTTAAAAGAAAAAGGACTTTTAATCAAGTCCTATTTGTTAATTTCATTTAATCCTGTAAATAAAACCAAATAAATAATTATAAATACTGGTATAAAAATTATTAACATTTGAAGAACAGTTTCTACTGTATAAGTAACATTTGAAAGAGCGAAAAGAAATGTAAAGAATACAACTAAAAATGATATAAGAACAGATATTAATGCATTTAATTTAATTTTATAAGTCTTTTTACTTTTACTTTTCTTTCTTATAAAATTAGGATATCTACAACCAATATAGAATATAAATGAACTAACAAAGAAAAGTGGAGACATAAACATAAGCATACTTATTATTTTGTTCATAGGAAGTACTCCTACAAGTTCCCTAAACGGAGAACTAAATACAGAATAAATAAATATTAAGATGTATGGAAGTAAAATTGAATAAAAGAAATACCTATCTATCTTAAAATGAACATTATATAGTGCTGGTAGTTTATTATCTTTATTACCCACTATAAACATTACAACAATAACTACAAGAGAATAAATCTCAGTAAATATAAAACCAAAATCAATTTTTTCAAGAACTCCAACTTTATACCAAAAAGAAAGAGCCATTAAAACAAATATTTCTTTTATAGTTAATACTTTATATTTATTTAAACATCTTTCTGTATCATCATCAAACTTTTCAAAAAATCTTTCTTTTTTACTTTTATAAATTATTTTATAACTTAAATATATTAAATAAATTATTAAACATGAAATAGGAAATAAAAATACAAGAATAGAACATAAATCATGAAATGAAAGTTCTGCTATTTCTGCAATAAACTCTGGTGAAACAATATTCTTATATATTATAAACAAAAATAATAATACAAAAAAAGATGTTATAGAATAAGAAAATTCTTTTGTAAACTTAAAGTTTCTAAACTTAAATATTGGAAAACTATTTTTTATATTACCAATTATACCATTTAAAATAATTATAAATAATGCAATTATTTCAACTATTACGTCATTCAAATGCCATGAAGGATTAAGACCTATTTTAAACCAAATTGAAATCATTAAAAGTATCGTTAATGTTTTAACTGTCCACATCCTATAACTTCTAAGTCCATAAAGTTGCTTTTTACTAATTTTTTCTTCCATATACTACCCACTTCCTACCTTATAATAATTTTATAATTAATAATGAAAAAAATCAATTAATTTTAAAACATATTTGAAAAAAGATGAAAAATATTATCTTTCACCTTTTAATTATATTTTATAAATGTCCATAGTTTTGTATATTTTTTAAATCACTTCTTGTACCGACATGTAATACTTCAACATCAATATTCCTATGTATTCCGTAATATCTTGCTGCAATAGTTGTCTCTGATACTAAATCAAATATATACTTGCTATCAAGTCCAATATTTCTATCACCTCTATCAAGTACAATAGCTTTATATTCTTCACCTGTATTATTATCTTTTATCTTTACAATTGTACCAATTGGAAAATTATAATCACTTGCAACCATTCTAACCATACCATAAGATCCTGCATTAAACCAAATATCTTTATATTTAAACTGATATCCACTTGAAGTAACGCCAAGTCCAACACCTGCTAAAGTTTTTTTAATTATTTCTTCTTCTGAAGGGAATGGAGTTAAACCTTGTGAAATTCTATCATTTTTATAAGCTTTGGATGCACAGCAGTCTGTTCCATAAGATGACATATTTCTATCATAAAATTTAGCAGAACCAGATCCATTAGTATCTTCAAATACTCTTTTTTCACTATTTGCAGTAATTGTCTTTGTCTCACCTATTTGACTTTGACCTGAATCATTTGATGCTTGCTGTCTTGAACTTATAACTTCTGTTTCAGTTACTGCTTTAGTAGTTGCTGCAGCCTTCTTTTTCTTTTCTTCCTCTATTTTTTCAAGTCTTTTTATCTCTTTTTGTCTTGCTTCCTCTTCTTCCCTTTTCTTTTCTTCTTCCTCTTCTTTTCTTTTTTTTTCTTCTGCCTCTTTCTCTTCCTTTTTCTTATTGCTTTGACTTATTAAAACTGTTGTATTAATCATTTTAGCTTTCGTAGAAGTATTTGTATTATATTTTACTTCATTACTTTCTTTAGGCATAACAAATACAAGTACAGGGACTATTACGATTAACATAATAAATGCATAAATAAATTTCTTCATAAACAAATACCTCCTCACAATAATGGTATCATTACTATGAGGAGTTTACAATAATTGACAAAATAAGTAAGTGTAAAATAGTGTAAACTAATCAGCAGAAATATCGCAGTCAAAACCATCTTTTATAAGCCTTGCCTGTACATCATAAGGATTATCTTTATACTTATATTCAGGATATATACCACCTGCTTCAGTAAATGCTGTAAGCTTACCTAAGTCAATATCTTTATAAGTATTGTTTTGAATTGTAGTTGCAACATTATCACTAGATGAACAATTAACATCAATTCCATTAATAGTTTCTGCTATGGCACTTATTTCTTTGCATTTCCCATTTTCCTTATCTATATTATTTTCGTCTTCATCTTCATAAGTTGTTGTATAAATGCCTGTTGTTATGCCCTTATTTCTAAATGAAATCCTATATTCATATTCCTTATTAGAAGTATCAGCTTTATATTCCCTAGAACATAATAATGTTCCATTTTGTACTTCATTATTTGATGTTGAAACAGGTCTTGTTCCATTAAAATATGCAGATATCTGTGGTAAGAAAAATACAAATATAATAGCAAAAATCATAAAAACAAAAATTAGTATCCTTCTTCCTTTTGCTCCCTTTGGTTCCTCTTCATCACCATTATTAGGATTTTGTGGAGGCTCTGGAGTAACTGGTGTTATAGTAACACTTGGAGTAGGATTTGGATTAGTATTACTATTAACTGATTCATTATTACTTACAGGCGTTATATTTATAACAGGTGGTGCAGTATTTACATTAGTCTGTACATTAGGAGTATTTATATTTTGATTTACTTGAGTATTCAAACTATTTGTTTGAGCACCATTATTTTCAACAATTTTAATTGTTGGAGTTACTTGTTCATTAGTATTTACATTATTAGTATCATTATTATTCATAGACAACCTCTTTTCAATTATCTTAAACTTTCTATAGATGCTTCAAAATCATTACTATTTGTTATATAACTTCCACTTACAATCATATCACATTTTGATACATATTTTCTAGTCTCTTTATTTATTCCACCATCACATGATATAAGTTTATCCATTTTATATTCTTTTAATATTTCTCTAACTTCTTTTATTTTATCTTCTGATTCTTTAATAAACTTTTGCCCCCCTCTACCTGGTTCTACACTCATTATAAGAATTAAATCAGTAAGAGGAAGATAAGGAATAATCTCTTTAACAGGAGTATCTGGATTAATAGCAAGTCCACTCTTTATTGAATAAGAATGAATTAACTCAAGATTTTCTTTTACTTTCATACTTTCAACATGAATTGTTATAAATTCTGCATTAAGTTTAGCATAATCTTTTATATATTTTTCAGCATCCATACACATTAAATGAACATCTAATCTTTTGGAAGTATACTTATATATTTTAGACATTTCACTAAAAGGCATAGTCTTATTCTTTACAAATTTACCATCCATTACATCTACATGAATATAATCTGTTGTTGTTTCATTTAATTCTACTAAATCTTTTGGAATATTTTTACTACTTAAAAATGATGTACTAATAAGCATTATCTTTTTCTCCTTTCAATGAATAATAAATAATTATCATAACGACTTTTTAGTATATGTCCATCTCTTACAGCTTTCTTCACACTGCATTCATCTTCTTTTGTATGATTACAATCTCTATACTTACAAGGATATTTTTTAAATTCAATAAAAGAATTTCTTATATCCTCATCACTAAATTTAGAAATATCAATGTCAGAAAAGCCTGGAGTATCAAGCATATATCCTCCTGCAACACTATAAAGCGTTGTAAGTCTTGTCGTATGTTTTCCTCTTCCAAGTGCTTTACTTATTTCATCAGTCTTTAGCTTTAAATTTTTATCAAGACTATTTAAAAGTGTCGATTTACCCGCTCCAGTTTGTCCAGTAAAACAACATGTATTTCCTTTTATTATTTTTTTTATTTCTTTTATATCTCTATTACTAACAACTGTATAACCTATTTTTTTATAATAAGAAAGTATATTAAATATTTCTTTATGTTCATCTTTGTCTAATAAATCTTCTTTAGAATAACATATAATAGGTTTTATATTATTTAAATAAGCAATAATTAAAAACTTATCAAGTAAATTAGTACTAAAATCAGGACTTTTTAAACTTGTAACAATAAACAAAATATCAATATTACTAACAAAAGGTCTATCAAGTGAATTTTTTCTTGGAAGTATATCTGTAATAATACCTTCATTACTCAAAAGGCATATATCCCCTACTTTAGGTTCAATATGTCTTTTTCTAAAAACTCCTCTTGCTTTGGCGGTAAATTTACGATTATCAACATATATAGTATATAAATCGGCATTAACTTCTGTAATAATTCCTCGCATAATCCACCTTAATTACTTTTCTTTGTTTGACTAGTACTAGTATTTGATGACGTATCTGTTACACTTTCATTCTTTTCTATACAAGAATTATTTGTAAATACTCCACCAGCACTTTCACAATCAGATGATGTAGTACATGCCTCTAAATGAGAAGAACTACATTCAATAGTTGGTGCTTTATACTCTGCCATAGTAATTGTCATAGAATCATTATTCTTAACAGTAGCACCAGATGGTCTAGACTGACTAAGAACAACTTCACCTTTATTCTTATAAGTATCATCTGATGTTTCTTGATATTCAACATTAAGAGTTACACAATTAGTATTAGCCCACTCTGATACTTCATCTTGAGTTTTATCTTTAAAGTTAGGGAATGTTACACTATTAAGTATCTTAAATGAAACTTCATCTCCACTTTCAACTTTAGATCCACTAGCAAGACTCTGCCAAATAATTAAATCTCCACCGATATACTTACATGTTTCACTTGTTGGATTTTCTTTTGTAACAGAAACCTTTATCCCATCCTTTTCAAGTGATTCTTTAGTATCATCATAACTTTTTCCAACATAATCATCTAAAGTATACTTTTTAACTCCCTTAGATTTATAAATAGTTACCTTAGTTCCCTCTTTAACATTTCTATTTTTGCTTGGACTAGTTTTAATAACAAAACCTTTCTTTATCTCTTTGTTATATTCACTCTTAATGCTTGTATTTACTTCTAATCCTTTAGAAATAAGTGTCTTTTCAGCCTTACCAACAGTCATCTTTGAAACATCTGGAATTGTAACAGTTTTAGGTTTAGTAACTTCAGGAACAACAAATAAGATTACTACTAAACAACCAATTATTGCAAAAGCGATAATAGAAAGAGCTATTATTATCTTCTTAGAAATCTTATTTTCTTTTTCTTCTATTTTTTCTGCAACAGCTTCTTCTGGTGTCATATTTTTTTCTAAATCTTTTAATTTTTCAACAGCTTTCGTATTTTCTTCATGCTCTGGATATTTGAACTGATACTCTTCTTCATCAAGTCTATCATCATCTAAAACTGTTAACAAATCATCATGCATCTCTCTTGCATCAGAATATCTATTTTTAGGATTTTTTGCAGTTGCACGCCTTATAACATTATAAACAGATGTTGGTATTTCCTTATTAAATTCTCTTACATCTGGTATTTCTTCTTTCATCTGCTTTAGTGCAATTTCAACAGCATTATCACCTCTAAAAGGAAGTTCTCCTGTTAAAAGTTCATAGAATATTATTCCCATTGAATAAATATCGCTTCTGATAGTAGAACCTTTACCTGCTGCTTGTTCAGGAGGTAAATAATGAACACTTCCCATAACACTATTAGTTTGTGTAAGTTGAGTTGAATTAAGTGCCATAGCAATACCAAAATCAGTTATCTTTATTTGACCATCATCTTTAATCATTATATTTTGTGGTTTTAGGTCTCTGTGAATTATATATGCATCATGAGCAGATGCCATACCATCTGTTAACTGAAGCATAATATCAATCGCTTCACTAAGAGTAAGTCTTCCACGTCTTTTAAGTAATTGCTTTAAAGTTTCACCTTCAATGTATTCCATAACAATATAATAAATACCATTATCTTCTCCAACATCATACATTTCAACAATATTAGGATGAGATAAAGATGATGCAGAAAGAGCCTCACGCTGAAATCTTCTTACAAACTTTTCATCACCTGCTAAATCTCCTCTTAAAACTTTAACTGCAACATTTCTATCTAGAATAGTATCATATCCTAAATAGACATTAGCCATACCACCTTCGCCTATTGAGCGAATAATCTCATAACGATCATTTATTTTTTGCCCCTTTGTAATCACTTTTCTTCACCTTCTTTTTCAAGTAAACATACAGATATATTATCTGTTCCACCTCTATTGTTAGCTTTATGTATTAACTTTTCAACCTTAGCTTCTATATCTGTATCTTCTAAAAGAACTTTTTCTATTACATCTTTATCAACCATATTAGTAAGACCATCTGATGATAAGAGTACTGCATCTATATCCATATCACAATCAAATACATCAGCATCTACTGGATCATTTGCTCCTAATGCTTTCATTAAAACATTCTTCTTTGGATGATCTTTAGCTTCTTCCTTAGTAAGTTCCCCTGCTGAAACAAGTAGATTAACTAAAGTATGATCATAAGTTACCTTATGAAGATGGCCATTCTTCATAACAAATCCTGACGAATCACCAATGTTACCAAATAAAATATAATCATTTGTTACTATTGCAAGAACAAGAGTAGAACCCATTCCTTTGCTTTCCTCATGTGTTTTTTCATACTGAAAAATTAATGAATTAATTTCATTAACACTATCTCTTATCCAGTTAACAGCATGAGCTTTATCCATATTAATAAAAGTCTCTCTAAAATGTCTCCCTAAATAATTAATTGCAATCGATGATGCAATCTCACCTGCAGAATGACCTCCCATACCATCTGCAACTGCAAGAAGATAATCTCCTTTAGTATTCTTTAGAATAATTAAACTATCCTCGTTATGATCACGAACTTTCCCTGCATCTGTTAAATAAAAGGTTTTCATGCTTCCTCCTTCCTACTTCTAAGCTGTCCACAAGCTGCACTTATCTTTGATCCAAATTCTCTTCTTATTGTCACATTTATATTATTCTTTTTAAGTATATCATAAAATTCCATTATTTTAAATATTTTACTTCTTTTATAACCAATATTTTCTGTTTCATTATATGGAATTAAATTAACATAACAATTAAGACCTTTTAAAAGATGAGAAAGCTCTAAAGCACATTCATGACTATCATTAACACCATCAAGCATAACATATTCAAATGTTACTCTCCTCCCAGATTCATCTATGTATTTCTTAATGCTTTTCATTATATCTTTTATTTTATACACTTTATCAATAGGCATAATTTCACTTCTTATTTTATCATTTGGTGCATGAAGTGATATTGCAAGATTAGCTCCACCAGAGTCTTTTGCAAAGGAATCTATTTTTATAACAAGACCACAAGTAGAAACAGTTATATGTCTAATACCAATTTCAAGCCCTTTAGGATCATTAATTATCTTAATAAAATTAATTATATTATCATAATTATCAAAAGGTTCACCTATTCCCATTACAACAACATGACTAATACGAGTACCTACATCTTCTTCAACAAGTAATATTTGTTCAACAATTTCACCTGACTCTAAATTTCTTACCTTTTTTCTTCTACCAGATTCACAAAACTTACATCCCATATTACAACCAATTTGAGAAGAAACACAAATAGATTCACCATAATCATGATGCATTAACACAGCTTCAATATATTCTCCATCTTTAAGCTTAAATAAATATTTATTAACATCTTTATCTTCTTCTTTTTTATCTATTTTAATACTACCTATTACAAACTTATTTTTAAGAACTTCAATAAAATCTTTTTTTAAATCAGTCATTTCATCAAAAGACTTAACTTTCTTCTTATAAAGCCAGTTATAAATCTGATTAGCTTTAAACTTTTTTTCGCCTAATTCTTCTACTATTTTTCCAAGTTCATCTAAAGTATAATTATATATGTTTTCCATAAGATCACTTCCAATATAATTATATAAAATTTAAAAGAAAAAGACTAGACATACATCTAATCTTTTATTATTAATTATTTGAATAACTTATTAAATAAACTAGAGATAAAACTTTTAATAGTTTTAATTAAAGATTTCTTTCTTAACTATTTATTCTTTAGTATCAAAAGTACTATTTAAAGCATCATCACTATTTTTGCTTTCCTCTTTTATTTCTTCTCTACTATCATTATTAACTCTACTAACATTTTTAATAGAATTATTAGTATAAACTGTTTCAGTTTCTCCTTCTTTTAAAGCATCAAAAGTAATTGTATAAAGAACTGTATCATTTTTTAAACTGTTCTTTCCAGTTAAATCAATCTGAATCAACATTATTTAATTCAAGTGTTAAAGTAACTCTATCTCCTACATTATAAAGACTATTACCATTAATAGAAATATTACCACTTTCTGCATTTGCGACTGTTGGTGTTAATAAAATAGCACTAGTAAGTAAAACAGTACCTAAAAATTTCTTATTCATAAATAAAACCCCTTTTAATTATTTAATGAATAAAATCTAAATTTTATGCCTTCCTCTATACGTGCTACGTATTTATCATAAATGTCTCAATTTATCAAATTTTCTTAGCATGAAGCACTATTCTATCCTTACCATAATGAGAACATGTAGAAAGAGTAAGTATTGAATCATTCTCTCCTACACTAACATTAAAATTATGAACACTTCTCTTACTTAAAGTATTAACAAAATCTTTAAAGTCATTATTAAAATCTGTTTTAATATAATACTCTTCTTTAGGTGTTTCGTAAACAGAAAATACTTCGTATGTATATTTAACATCATTTAAAGTTAAATATACATATTTATTTTTATCAAACCATGATGATTTTAAAGTATACTTTAAACTTCCAAACATAGATTCATCTTTAGTATCATGACCATATATAATTATATTTTTATCTTTTCCATCAAGTTTATTTCTATAATCCATAAATATCCATCCAGCATTATTATAATCTTTATTTAAATCATGTTTTAAATAATATGAGTTATTATCACCCTTTACCACTATATAATCAATCTTAGTGTCAGGTACACTAATACTACCAACAATATCTGGATTAACACTTAAAAGAGCCTTTTCTGGCTCTATATCATTTTTTAATATATTATTAGTCTTAATCTTTAATTTTTCATTCTTCTTATTATTATTTCTCCAAATAATAATATTATATAAAGAATAAATAAAAACTAATATAAAAACAAACATTATTATTTTAACTATTTTTTTCTTCATATTATCACTCCTGACTAAAATAACCTTTAAAATTAGTATAACATCTGATAAATAAATCTTACAATCTCCATCAACACCAACAGAGAATCAAATAAACAAAATAAGCTAGCATACACTAGCTTATTTAATTCTATTTAGCTTTCTTTAAGAAGTAAGCTCCTCCAGTAATTACAACTAAACTAGAAAGAAGTCCAAATATATATTTAAATATATCATCAGAAGTATGTGGATTATTTGAAGTATTATCATCAGCAGTCCTTATAGCTTCTTTCTCTTGTTCATAAACAATAGCATAGCTTGAGAACTTATCACTTTCAAATGTAATAGTACTATCAGAGTGATCAGTATCTTCTACTCTATCAATCTTTCCATCATGAAGTCTTATAATATGGAATATTCTACCACCTCTAATAAACTCACTAGGAATTTCAACCTCAATACTTACTTTGTGTGAAAGCTCATCAGCATAACCAATTATATTCTTATCTTTATCAAGCAATAAAACTTTAACATTTAAGAAATTAACAAGTTTTTCATTATCATTCATCTTAGATGTAATTAAATCTTTGTCACTTTGAGATATATTCTTATCAAATGAGACATAAAGCCTAACTGATTTAACATCATCTTTTGTTTCAGCACCCTTAAACGTATTCTTATCTAAGTAAGTTAAAATATTATTTTCTTTTGTAACAAATTTAGAATTTAAAGCATTCTTAACAGTAACAGTATTAGAAGCTTTCTTACCATTCTTTGAAGTAACAGAAATAGTTGCAGTACCTTCTGAAACTCCTACGATATTACCATTTTCATCAACAGTTGCAATATTATTATCATTAGATTCATAAATCATACCTTCAGTTTCAGTAACATTAGTAGGATTTAACTCAAGATAATCATTTGCTAAAATGCTATCACCTGCTATAACACTCATACTCTCAAGTTTCATACTTTCAATTGGAATTACTTTAACAGTAACTTCTGTTCTAGCAGTCATACCATTTTCTAAAGTACCAATAATTGTTGTAGTGCCTTCTGAAACACCAGTTACTTTACCATTTTTATCAACTGTTGCAATTTTGTCATTTAAAGATGACCAAGTAATATCTGTACTTTCAGTTGTATCTTCTGGCTCAATAACACCACTTAAAGTTTCACTAGATTTTCTATTAATAGTTGTCTTATCTTTATTTAATTTAAATGAAGTAATTGGAACAACTACATTAATATCAATTTTATTTGTAACTTTATTTTTACCAGCAGTTAAAGTAATTGTTACCTTACCACCTTTTTTTGCAGTTACAACGCCTTTTTCATTAACTGATGCAATATTAGAATCAGAAGATTCATAACTTATAGTTTTGTTTGTCTCAGTTGTATCTTTTGGTCCAACAGTAGCTTTTATTTGATAAGTTTCTTCTTTGTGTAAATCTTTTAAATCACTTTTATCTATATTAATTTCTGAAATTGGAACAACTACATTTACAACATAAGTAATTGTTTTCTTAGCATTAGTTCCAGTTATTGTTGCTTTACCAGCACCTATAGCTTTAACCTTACCAGTCTTAGAATCAAGATCAACAACATTAGTATCAGGAGTTGACCAAACAACATCTTTACTATCAGTTGTATCACCTGGATTAAAACTTAATTTTGGAGTAAATTTCTCACCCTTATTAAGTTCTTCAATACCATCTTTATTTAAATTTGTAATCTTAATATCTTTTAAATAAGCAACAACCTCAACTTCAGATGAAGCAGTTATTGAAGGATTAACATTTAATTTTGCTGTAATAGTAGTTTTACCTATTTTCTTAGCAACAAGCTTACCATTTTCAACAGTAGCAATAGAAGAATCAGTTGATGACAATGTAACATCTTTAGATTGGTCAACTTTTTCCGGAACTGTCGTAATACCAATGTCTTGAGATGAACCTCTATCAATCTTAGTACCATTAGCAACTGTTAATGAAATACTAGATATAGGAGTTAAAACTGTAACATCAATTGTAACACTCTTACCATTTTTAAGCTTACCAGTAACTTTAGCTTTACCTGGAGCAACAGCAGTTATTTTACCATTACTATCAACTGTTGCCACTTTTTCATCATCTGAGTTCCAAGTAATTGTAGTATCATCAGAAGTAACATCTTCACTAGGAGTAATAGTTGTAACAGGAGTTATAGTATTACCTGGATAGAAGTTACTTGTAGATGAAATATTAGAAGTAAAGCTTGTAATAGGAACTTTTACAGTTACATTTACAGACTTAGTTTTCTTATTATCTCCTTCTCCAATAGAAGCAGTTATTTTTGTAGTACCCTTTCCAACTAATTTAACAATTCCTGTATTATCAACTGTTGCAACTTTTTCATTATCAGATGTCCATGTAACAATAACATTACCATTGCTATCTTTAACACCAGTTGCATCACTTGGTGAAATACTACTTACACTTAATTGTTTGCTCTCATCTTTGCCTTTAGTTAAAGTGAAATCGCTAGAATTAAGTGTAATAGATTCAAGTGGAACACCAACATGAACTGTACAACTTGCTTCAAATTTACCAATAGTTGCAGTAATTACTGTATCACCACCTGCAACACCAGTAACATATCCATTTTCATCAACTCTTGCAATTTTGTCATTTTTTGATTTCCATTCAACAGTTCCATCAGCACCAGTTGGAGTAACAGTTGCAGTTAATTGTTTTTTATTTTCATCACCTTTTTTAATTGTTATATCATTTTTATCAAGAGTTATACCAGTTGCATTATTTGTAATTTCAACATTAGCAGTTAATTCTTTACCAAAAGCAACAACCTTAACTGTAGTTTTACCTTTGCCAACTGGAATAAGAGTTCCATCATCTTTAACTTTTACAACTTTTTCATCATTAGATGTAAAACTTAAATTAATTTTATCTGATGTATCATGATTATAATCAACAATAATCTTTTCATCAGTATCACCAACATTAGCAGTATATAAATCACTAGATAATTTAATACTATCTTTATCAACTGGAACATCTACATTAATTGTAAATGAAGCAAAATCAACTTTTTGAGGATCTTTATTTATATCATCATATTTTGGGTTAAGAGGAGTAAATACATGCTTACCTGGCTTTGCATTATCTCTTACCTTAAATACCATAGTATAAAGTCTAAGTTCTCCATTTTCAAAAAAATCAGAATCATATTCCAATTTTGGAACAGGAGTTTTTTCAGTACCATTACCATATGTATAACTAACTTCGCCATTACCTCCACTAATTGCACCAGTAGCTTTAGAATCACTACCATCAGAAGGCTTGTCAAAGCTTTCAATAAAGCTTCCATCTCTTCCATTACTTATAAACCTAAAGCTATCACCATCATATTGAATCGAACTAGCAAAAGTAGCAGCATTATTAGGTACATTTCTTCCTCTAACATTAACAGTTAAAGTATCTCCTCTTTTTATCGTTGTTTTGTCAGGATAAGCAACATACTCAAACTTAGCATCTGCAAAAGCAAATATAGATGTTCCTACAAAACACAAAACAGCAAATACGAAAAGAGATACTTTTTTCTTAAAGTTCATAACTTTCTTTTTATGAATTCTTTTTTCTCTCATAATTATCTTCCTTTCAATTTTATTTTACATGATGTCTTTAACATCTTGTTAATCTAAGATAATTATAAAATAGTTTCATAAATAACGCAATATTATTTTAAACTATTTTTTCTTACTTTACTTTTTTTCTTTTTCTTAATTAACAAAATGAGTAAAATAAAAAGTATAATAAAACATATAATTATATAAATAAATTTATTAGTTTTATTAATAATATTATTTTTTTTATTTTCTTTTACTTTACTTGTTTCTTTATTATTTATAACTTCATTATCTTCTTTTATTTCTCTACTATCTACTTCGTTATATGAATTATTATCTCTTTTTTCATTAGATGTATTTTCTTTAATATTATTACTATTGTTATTAACTACAATATCTTTATTATTAGTATTATCTTTTAAAATAATCGCTCCATCAATAGTATCATAATCAAGACTATGTTCAATATCACTATTATAATCAGTAACTTTTAAATTAATTGGAATAGATGCATCAGTTACATCTTTTACTTTAAAAGTAATATCATAAATATTACCACTATCATTCATTAAATCATCACTAGATGCACTAATTGCATAAAAAGTAATAATACTATTTATATTCTTGCAACCACTCATAAAAGCCTTATCAAAGCCATATACTTTACACTTTTTAAATTCAAGTTTATTTTTATCATACTTAATCTTAATACCTAACATTTGAAACTGTTCATTATCACTTTTAGTTACTTTTATTTTTACATCATCACCTACTTTAGCATTAACAGTAGATGCTTTAAATTCAGTCTTAGCATTTACATTTATAGATATTAAAAATATAAGCGATAAGAAAATTGTAAATAAAACTTTCTTCATATCTAACCTCCTAATATATACTAAAATACTTTTTTAAAATTAATATTACATCAAACAAAGTAATTCTTCCATCACCATCAACATCACCCTTAATACTTTTAGCTTTACCAGTTACAGTAACATTATTAGTAACAAATTTATCTCCAACACTTACAGTAATGGTAGAAGTTCCTGCATTAACCCCTCTTATATAACCATCACTATCAACATATGCAATATTATTATTGGAACTCTTATAAGCAAATGATTTAGGATTTAATGAAACATAAGTTGCATTCCATCCACTATTTCTATTAATAATAGTTTTAGATACCTTTTCATCATTACTTGCATTAACATTTACATTAATACTATTAGAAAAATTATCTTTAAAAGCTAAATTAACCTACTTACTATTAACATCAACATCAAATAAATCAGTCTTATCAGATAGTAAATTAGTGTATTCAGAATCATTTGCCATAGTATCCCTCCTTTCAGTGTGATACTATACACTAAAAAGAAAGCATCGTCAAAAATGAAAAATTAAAATTTATCCATCAAGTTTACATTTTCTGCACTCAATTTTACAAATCTGAGTAGTCTTACCCTTATTTTGTTTTCAGATTTGAAAATTAAGTAAAAGTTAAAAAATAGAAGTTTTTACCTTCTATTCCACATTAAAATACATTTTTAAAATTAATATAACATCAGAAAGAGTTATTCTATTATCATAATCAACATCAGCAGTTTCTAAATTTTTTGGATATCTATCAAAATACATCTTTAAACATAAAATTACATCTGATAGTGATATTTTTCCATCTCTATCAATATCACCTTTTTTATACTTATGAACACTGACTTTACAAGAATTCATTAACTTACTATTAACATAAACATAAATCGTTGCATCACCTTCACCTATTGCACTTACATTTCCAGATGCATCAACAGTTGCAACTGATATATCGTTACTTTCATACTTTATATCATTAGGAAGTTGTGCATTAGAAGGCATTGCAGTAACATTAAGCTTAAATGTATCACCAATAATTGTATCTTTTGAATAATAATCTAAACTGATACCAGTAAGCGGTACATACTTATCTCTAGTAACTGCAATAGTATAAGTTTTCTTATTACCATTTTCCGCAATTACAGTTATTGTAACATTATTAACTCCAACTTTCCAATTCTTATTACCAGATATAGAAACTTTTGATTTTGAATCTTCTGGATAAGCAGTAACACCTAAACTCTCAACATTATTATTTACCGTTATAGAATAACTTGTAGTATTTTTGTTAAATTGAGGATTAAGATTATAACCTGAAATATTTAATTTTTTTAAGAAAGCATTACTACTTTTATTAGTTACAGGTGTAGGATCATTTTTTGTTGGTTGTGGTGGATTATCTGTTTTAGAAGGTTCCGATGAATCGTCAG
>ONQM01000015.1 GCA_900319955.1 uncultured Eubacteriales bacterium
TATCATTACGGTATCACCTGGTAATATGCGAATGTAATGCATTCGTATTTTACCAGAAACGTGGGCTTCCACAATGTGTCCATTTGATAATTCAACTTTAAATTTACCACCTGGAATGATTTCTAGAACTTTGCCTTCAACTTCAATCACATCTTCTTTAGCCATTATTTTTTTAACTCTCCTGTCAATATTTCATATCCATCTTTTGTTACAACGACTGTGTGTTCATAATGAGCAGAGTGACTATGATCTTCAGTAACTATAGTCCAACCATTGTCCTCCTCATAAATATCTGGACTTCCAAGTGTAAGCATAGGCTCTACTGCAATTACCATACCTTCCCTAAGCTTAGGTCCAGTATGAGCATCACCATAATTAGGAACATCAGGATCTTCATGAACATCTGTTCCAACTCCATGCCCACATAACTCTTTAACAACACCTAAATGATGAGCATCTGCATATTCTCCAATCGCATGACCGATATCACCAATTCTATTACCTGGTTTAACCTCATTAAGTCCTATGAATAATGCTTCTTCTGTTTCCTTCATAAGTCTTTCATCTTCTGGACTTATTTTACCTACCTTATAAGTCCAAGCAGAATCTCCATGGTAACCCTTCCAGCATGCACCAATATCAAGTGTTACTATGTCACCATCTTTTAATTTCCTATCACTTGGGAAACCATGTACTACTTCATCATTTATACTAATACAAAGTGCTGCAGGAAATCCTTCATAACCTTTGAAAGAAGGTGTGCATCCTTGAGATCTTATAAAAGCTTCAGCTTTCTCATTTATTTCATTAGTTGTAATTCCCTCTTTTACAAATGGTTTAATATACTGATGTGTTTTCCACACAACATTACCTGCAATTCTAAGTAGCTCTATTTCTCTTTCACTTTTTATTGTTATCACTTATATCACTATCCTTACTTATTATATCATCTATAGCTTTAAATGAATCTTCTAATTTATGATTTCCATCAACGTGAGTTACAACACCTTGTTTTTCATAATACTCAATTATAGGTGCAGTCTTTATAAGATACATCTTATATCTTTCTTCAAAAGACTTAATATTATCATCACTTCTCTGGAATAAATGACCTCCACAGTAATCACAAGTCGATTCTTGTTTAGGTCTTTCTAGAGGATTATTTAAATTATAAACTCTTCCACAATCTTCACATGTTCTTCTGCCAATTATTCTTTTTTCAAGAATTTCTTTATCAACATCAAGTACAAATACATGTGATAATTTAACATTTTTCTTGTTTAGGATTTCATCAAATTTAAGAGCTTGTTCATAATTTCTTGGAAAACCATCAATTATGAAACCATTCTTACAATCCATTTCTCCTATACGTTTTTCTATTAGTTTATAAGTAATATCATCTTTAACAAGCTTACCAGATGCAAGTGTTTCATGCACGTAAGCTCCTATCTCACTATCTTCTTTTGATATTTCTCTTAAAATATCGCCAGTTGATATATGAGGAAGATTATACTTCTTAGATAGGAGTTTAGCATGTGATCCTTTACCTGCTGCTGGTGCAGCGATAAACATTATAATTTCCATTATCTTCTTCTGTAGCTCCTACGATATTGTCTAGTAAGTAAGCTTCCTTCTAGTTGTTTATAAGTTTCTAGTGCAACTCCAACAACAATTAATAATCCTGTACCACCAATTGATACACTAGTTGGAAGAGATGAAACACTAGAGAATATTATTGGAATACCTGCAAGTACTGATAAGAAGAATGCACCAATTACAGTTATTCTTGAAAGTATCTTGCTTAGGTAATTTTCTGTGTCTTTACCCGGTCTAATACCTGGTATATATCCACCATTTTCTTGTAAATTCTTTGCAAATTCATCAGGTCTCATTTGTATAAATGTATAGAAATATGAGAACAAGAATATTAATACTATATATATAATAAATCCTGTTACAGATGAATAATTCAAATACTTTTGTACAAATAGTGTTAATCCTTCTTTATTTGCAACTGCTGCAATTATACTTGGAATACTCATAACACTTGATGCAAAAATTACTGGTATAACATTTGCACTATTAACTTTAATAGGCATATATGAAGTGTTCTTATCATAACTAGATGCTGACTTATTAGCATACTGAATAGGTAATCTTCTTTCAGATTCTTCAATAAAGACAACTCCTATTAAAATTGCTAAATAAAGAATAACAAATAGTATAAACTTAACAACTCCAAATGTTATAGCTTGTGCAGTAGATCCTGTTACTAAACTTGTAAATGCTGTAATAAACATTTCAGGAAGTGTTGCAATAATACCAGCCATAATTATAAGACTAATACCATTACCAATTCCTTTTTCAGTAATCTGATCACCAAGCCATAATAAGAATGCTGTACCTGCAGTTAAAATTGTTGCAATGTATAAGTATTCAATTGGATTACCATTTTTTCCATAAAATGCAAATGCAAATGCATAACCTTCAATAAATGCGAAGGCAATACCCATATAACGAGTAATTCTGTTTAGCTTCTGTCTTCCAGTATACCCTTGCTTAGCAAGTTCTGAGAAATATGGAACAATATCCATTTCTAGAAGCTGCATTATTATGGATGCTGTTATGTATGGCATAACACCTAAAGCAAATATTGAGAAGTTCTTAAATGCTCCACCACCCATAGAGTTTAAAAGCTCTAAGAACCCTAAGTTACTATTTACATTATTTGTTCCAGGAACCCTTATGGAACATCCTACAATAAATATTGCTAGACAAACAAGTGTGAAATAAATTCTATGTCTAATATCTTTATTAGCAGGTGTAAATAATTGCTTCATGGTTTTATTCATACTAGATCACCTCAGCTTTACTACCTGACTTTTCAATCTTTTCTAGTGCAGACTTAGAAAATTTATTAGCCTGTACTGTTAACTTCTTTTCTAAATTTCCGTTTCCTAATACTTTAATACCAGATAACTCTTTCTTAACAAGTCCAGATTCCTTTAAAAGTGCTGGTGTTACAACTGTACCATCTTTAAATCTATTTAAATCTTCAACGTTAACTGTTGCATAAACAGTCTTAAACATTGCATTTTTAAATCCTCTTTTAGGAATGCGGCGATAAAGTGGTAATTGTCCACCTTCAAATACTGGATTAACATGTCCGCCACTTCTAGACTTTTGACCTTTTTCACCACGACCACAAGTCTTTCCAAGACCTGATCCAGGTCCACGTCCTACACGTTTCTTAGAATGAGTTGCTCCGATATTTTTTTCTAATTCATTTAACTTCATTATCCTAATATCTCCTCTACTGATTTTCCACGAAGACGTGCAACTTCTTCTGGTGTTTTAATTGATTCAAGAGCTTTCATTGCAGCCTTTGCCATATTAAGTTTAGTTCTTGCTCCTAAAGACTTAGATACAACATCACGAACTCCAGCTAGTTCTAGTATTGCACGAACAGATCCACCAGCGACAACTCCAGTTCCGGCAGGTGCTGGCTTAATCATAACTCTTGCAGCTCCACTAACAGCTTTTGCTTCATGAGCAATTGTACGACCATCTATTAGAGTAATTTTAATTAAATTCTTATTGGCAGCTTGGATAGCTTTCTTGATAGCGTCAGGTACTTCTGATGCTTTACCAATACCTAAACCAACTTTTCCATTTCTATCTCCAACAACAACAGTTGCTTCAAATCTTCTTTGACGTCCACCTTTGTTAACTTTAACAACACCTTTAACATCAATTACTAATACTTTAGTCCATTCTCACGTGCTGCATCTGCAAGTGCTGCAACACGACCATGATAAAGATATCCACCTCTATCAAATACTACTTCTGTTATTTTAGCTTTCTTAGCTTTTTCTGCTATAGACTTACCTACAGCTTTAGCTGCTTCAACATTACTACCATTCTTAAGTTTTAAATCCTTATCTAATGAGGAAGCAGATACTAAAGTAGTTTTAGTTTCATCATCAATTATTTGTGCATAAATTCCAGTATTTGATCTATAAACATCAAGTCTTGGTAAATCCTTAGTACCATTTACCTTCTCACGAATACGACTATGACGAGCAAGTCTCATACTGTTGCGTGATTCTTTCTTAATCATAACTTTCTCTCCTTCCTACTATTTAGCAGCTTTCTTTCCTTCTTTACGACGGATATGTTCATCTTTGTAACGAATTCCTTTACCTTTATAAGGCTCTGGAAGTCTTACTTTACGAACATTTGCAGCAAACTCACCTAACTTAATCTTATCAATACTTTTAATTGTAAGTTCAGTATTACTTGGTGCTTCTACTGTTATATCTTCAGGTACTTCTATTTCAACAGGATGTGAATAACCTGCATTAATAACAAGTTTCTTTCCTTGAACATTAAAACGATATCCAACACCAACTATTTCTAGTCCTTTTTCATAACCTTTAGTAACTCCCTTAATCATATTAGTGATTAATGAATTCATTGTGCCATGATTTGGTTTATATAAATCGTTTTCACGTTCAATAGTTAATTTGCCATCAGCCTGTTTAATAATTAAACCTTTTAATAACTTTTCAGTTAATGTTCCTTTAGGTCCTGTAACTGTAACTATTCCATTATCTACTGTTACTGTTACACCCTCTGGAATTAGAATTACACGATTTCCAATACGGCTCATTTTGACACCTCCTTATATTTATTAATTACCAAATATAAGCTAGAACTTCTCCACCTATATTTTGCTTGCGAGCTTCTTTATCTGTCATAATTCCTTTTGACGTTGATAATATTGCTATTCCTAAACCATTTAATACTTTAGGAATGTTATCATTCTTAGCATATACACGAAGTCCTGGTTTGGAAATTCTCTTTAATCCTGTAATAACTCTTTCTCTTCCTTCAGCATACTTAAGTGTTACTGTAAGAGTTCTTCCTTCTTCTTTATAATCTTTAATAAATCCTTCTTCTTTTAATATTCTTGCAATTTCTCTTTTGATGTTTGAAGCAGGAATTTCAACAGTTTCATAACGCATCTGATTAGCATTACGAATACGTGTTAACATATCTGCAATTGTATCTGTTACTACTGCCATCTTATATTCCTCCTTTCCAAATTACCAGCTAGATTTCTTTACACCTGGTATTTGACCTTTATAAGCTAATTCACGAAAACATATACGACATATTCCAAATTTACTCATTACTGCATGTGGTCTTCCACAACGAGAGCAACGAGTATACTCACGAACTTTGTATTTAGGTTTTCTTTGTGATTTAACAATCATACTTTTTTTTGCCATGTTTCACCCTCCAATTACTTTCTAAATGGAATTCCTAATTCTTTTAATAAATCATATGCTTCTTCATTTGTCTTTGCTGTTGTTACAAAAACAATGTCCATACCACGTACTTTAACAACTTCATCGAACTTAATTTCTGGGAATATTAATTGTTCTTTTAAACCAAGAGTATAATTACCTCTTCCATCAAAAGCCTTTTCTGATACACCACGGAAATCTCTTACAAGAGGAAGTGAAATACTTGTTAACTTATCCATAAAGTTATACATATTTTCTCCTCTTAATGTAACTTTGCATCCGATTGCTTGTCCTTCTCTTACTTTGAAACCTGCAATTGACTTTTTAGCTTTAGTAATAATTGGCTTTTGACCTGTTATTAATGCTAAATCATGTGTTGCAGCTTCCATAAACTTAGAGTTAGTAGTTGCATCTCCAACTCCCATATTAACAACAATTTTTTCAAGTTTAGGTACTTGCATAATTGACTTATAATTATATTTCTTTTGTAAATTTGGAACTACTTCATTTAAATATTTTTCTTTTAGGCGGTTCATATTTTACCCTCCTTCCAATTAATCAAGCTTCCTTAGTCTTAGGATCAATAATCATAACATTTGATGCATCAATTGGTGCCTCAACATCAATTATTCCACCGCTAGTCTGTCCATTACCTTTAACATGTTTATGAACAATATTAGCACCTTCAATAATTACTTTATTTTCATTTCTTAATGTCTTAATTATCTTTCCAGTTTTTCCTTTATTAGAACCAGCGATAACTATGGCTTCATCTCCAACTTTAAAGTTCATATTTATCCTCCTTCTATAGTACTTCTTTAGCAAGGGAAACTATTTTCATATATCCTTTGTCACGAAGTTCTCTGGCTACTGGTCCAAAAATACGAGTTCCTACTGGACTCTTGTCATCTCTTATGATGACACATGCATTATCATCAAATTTAATGTAACTTCCATCTTCACGACGAATACCTTTTTTAGATCTAATGATAATTGCTTTTACAACTTTTCCTGCTGGCATGTTTGAGTTAGGAATTGCAGTTTTAACTGTACCTACTACTACATCACCAATATTTCCAGTCTTAACCTTACTTCCTCCAAGTACACGAATTACTAATAATTCACGAGCTCCAGAGTTGTCAGCGACTTTCAATCTACTTTCTTGTTGTAACATATTTTTTCCTCCTTCACCTAGTTATTATAAAATAACTGCTTCTTTTACTATTTCTTTTAAATAGAAATGCTTTGTTTTTGAAATTGGTTTTGTTGCAACAATCTTTACAACGTCTCCAACTTTAGCTTTATTTGTTTCATCATGTACTGCGTACTTTTTAGATGTTTTAACTCTTTTATGATATAAAGAATGAGTCTTGTATGATTCAACTAAAACTGTAATAGTTTTATTGTTTCCAGCACTTACAACAGTACCAGTTAATTCCTTTTGTAATTTCTTTTCCATATTACTTTGCCTCCTTCTTTACTTCACGTTCTTTTAAGACTGTCTTCATTCTAGCAATGGTATGTCTTAATTCTCTTAATCTTGAAGGTTTTTCAATGCTTCCTGTTGCAGCCTGCATACGTAAGTTAAAGAGTTCTTCTTTAGTTTCTTTTAATTTATTATTTATTTCATCATTATTTAGTTCTCTTATTTCTGAAACCTTCATATTACTCACCACCATTTTCTTTCTTTACGAATTTTGTCTTAATAGGTAGTTTTGCACTAGCAAGACGTAATGCTTCTCTTGCAGTTGCTTCATCAACATCTGCTATTTCAAACATTATCTTACCTTTCTTAACTACTGCTACCCATTCTTCAACGTTTCCTTTACCTTTACCTTGACGAGTACCAATTGGCTTCTTAGTTAAAGGCATATGTGGGAAAATGTTCTTCCAAACTTTTCCACCACGTTTCATATAACGAGTCATAGCTACACGAGCAGCTTCAATTTGATTTGATGTGATCCAAGCACCTTCCATAGCCATTAGACCATAATCACCGAAGCTTAACTTTGTGTTTCCTCTAGCACGTCCTTCATGAGGTAATCTATGTACACGACGATATTTTGTTCTTGATGGTATTAACATAATTACTTACCTCCTTCAGCTTTCTTAGAATCTCTTTTGCTATTATTCTTAGTTTCTTCTTTAGCTTTTTCAGTATTTCTTCCTTTAAGAATTTCACCTTTGTAAATC
Organism: uncultured Eubacteriales bacterium; assembly: GCA_900319955.1. Classification (GTDB taxonomy): domain Bacteria; phylum Bacillota_I; class Bacilli_A; order RF39; family UBA660; genus UBA2730. The sequence goes on from ONQM01000015.1 coordinate 7,506, forward strand.
CATACTTTAACACCAATCTTACCAAATGTTGTATTTGCCTCAGCAAAACCATAATCAACATCTGCTCTTAATGTATGAAGTGGAATTGTACCTTCAGTGTATCCTTCGGAACGAGCCATATCAGCTCCGCCAAGTCTACCAGAAACTTTAGTCTTAATACCTTTAGCTCCAGCTTTCATGGCATTTCTTATTGCACGTTTTTGAGCCATACGGAATGATGCTCTATTTGATATTTGATTTGCTATTGAATCAGCAACAAGTTGTGCATTAACATCAGCTTTCTTAATATCAACTATAGATATTTGTACATTCTCGCCAGTTAAACTTGCAAGCGTCTTCTTTAATTTTTCAATTTCTTCTCCACCTTTGCCAATCATGACACCAGGTTTAGAAGTATGGATAACAACTTCACATCTTTTATTATTTCTTTCAATTTCTACTTTAGATATTCCATCTTGTCCTGCTATTTTATCAAAATATTCACGTATCTTAATATCTTTTAATAGACTTTTAGAGAAATCAGATTTGTTAGCATACCATTTAGCTTCCCAATCTTTATTTATGCCAAGTCTTAGTCCATTAGGATTAACTTTTTGTCCCATAGCATTTTCCTCCTTACTTATTTTGTAGCCACTGTTATAACGATGTGACTAGTTCTTCTATCTCTATGACCAATATGAGAACGTGAATCAAAGAAATGACGTTTCATAACAGGTCCAGCATCTACTCTTGCTTCTTTAACATATAGTGTATTTCTATCAGCACCATTATTGTTAACAGCATTACTAGTTGCAGAGATTAATACTTTTTTAATTATTCTTGATGACTTTCTATTAACATTATCTAATATGGTTAATGCTTCATCAACATTCTTACCACGAATTAAATCAATAGTATTTCTAGTTCTAATTGGTGATATACGAACGTTTTTAGCTACCGCTTTTGCTTCCATATTTTTACCTCCTAGTCAATTATTTTTTATTTATCTTTGTCTTGTCCATGTCCGCCGAATTTACGAGTTAATGCAAATTCTCCTAACTTATGTCCAACCATATCTTCAGTTACGTAAACAGGGATGAATTCTTTTCCGTTGTGAACTGCAAATGTATGTCCTATAAAATCAGGATATATTGTTGAACGACGTGACCAAGTTTTTATGACTTCTTTTTTTCCAGATTCATTCATTTTTTGAACCTTAGTAAGTAATCTATCGAAAACGTAAGGTCCTTTCTTTAAACTTCTAGCCATTTTCACTCATCCTTTCCTATTTACCATTACGACGACGTACTATTAATTTATCTGAATGTTTCTTAGTACGAGTCTTTTTACCAATTGCAGGTTTGCCCCATGGTGTCATTGGTGCTTTACGTCCAACTGGAGCACGTCCTTCACCACCACCATGTGGATGGTCGTTAGGGTTCATAACAGAACCACGAACTGTAGGTCTAATACCCATATGACGTTTGCGACCAGCTTTACCAATCTTAACTAGTGATGAATCTTCATTACCAATTATTCCGATTGTAGCCATACATTCACCAAGTACTTTTCTTTGTTCACCACTTGATAATCTAATCATTACATATTTATCTTCTCTTCCAAGTATTTGAGCAGAAGCACCAGCAGATCTTGCAAGTTCTCCACCTTTTCCTGGACGAAGTTCTACGTTATGAATAAATGTACCAACTGGAATGTTCTTTAGTTTTAAAGCATTACCAGTTTTTATATCAGTTGCTTCACCAGCAACTACTGTATCTCCAACATGTAATCCTTGTGGTGCTAAAATATATCTTTTTTCACCATCTTTATATGTTATTAATGCAATATTTGCTGTTCTATTTGGATCATATTCGATTCCTGTAACAGTTCCTGGCACATCGAACTTATTTCTCTTAAAATCTATTAAACGATATTTTCTTTTTGCTCCGCCGCCTTGATGACGAACAGTAATTTTACCAGTATTATTTCTTCCAGACTTCTTATTTAAAGTAACTACTAAACTTTTCTCAGGTGTCTTCTTAGTTATTTCTTCATTTACTAGCTTACTCATTTTTCTTTGAGCTGGTGTTACGGGTCTAAAATTTCTAATTGCCATAATTTTTCTCCTTTCTAACCAATATCAATTGATTCGCCTTCAGCAAGTGTTACAATTGCTTTCTTTGAACGATTAGTTAAACCAGTATAACGGCCAACTCTCTTCTTTTTAGGTTTCTCATTTAATGTTGAAATAGAAACTACTTTTACATTAAATATTTTTTCAATTGCATGTTTAATTTCAGTTTTATTAGCTTTAGGGTCAACTCTAAAAGTATATTTTCCCTTAGCTTGCTCATTTGAAGATTTTTCAGTAATAACTGGTGCTTTAATTATATCTAAATATTTAGTATCCATTATTTAAGCACCTCCTCAACTTTTTCTAAAGCTTTCTCTTCGATAAGTACTTTAGATGCAGCAACTAAATCTAGTACATTAACTTCCTCAGCAGTAATTAATACTACATTTTGAAGATTTCTTGAAGCTAGAATTAAGTTCTCATCTAAGTTTTCAACAACCATTAATACTTTTTCATTTTCAAGCTTTAATCCTTTTAATATTTCTAAGAAGTCTTTAGTTTTATTACTCTTAACTTCTATTTTATCAACTACAATTAAACTTCCTTCATTAGCTTTTTCAGTTAAAGCTGTTTTTAAAGCTAAACGACGTTCTTTACGATTTTGTTTCTTACTGTAGTCTCTAGGTACTGGAGTTCCATAATTTCCTCCACCAACCCATTGAACAGCTCTTATAGATCCTTGATCCTTGGCGAGCATGTCCTGTTCCTTTTTGTCTCCATGGTTTTCTTCCGCCACCAGAAACTTCAGAACGATTTTTAGTTTTATGTGTACCTTGTCTTAAAGAAGCTCTAGCAAGAATTATTGCGTCATATAAAACTTTATCATTAGGTTCTATATCAAATACTTCCTCTTCAAGTTTAAGGTCTTTTACTTTTTCACCTTTAAGGTTTAAAAGATTTACTTTTTTCATCCTAATTTCCTCCTTTCATCACAGATTTACTTAGTGATGATTATTCTGCAGAAGAGTTATTTTCTTCTACTACTGTTTCTGCTGCATCATCAGTCTTAACTTCGAGAGCTTTCTTATAACTTATTAAGTCAGCCTTTTCATTTTTAACATTAGGCTTTTTAACAGCAGTCTTAATGATAACAAATGAACCCTTTGCTCCAGGAACATTTCCTTTTACCATTATGTAATTATTTTCTAAATCAATCTTAACAATTTCAAGATTTTGAACTGTTCTCTTAACGCTGCCCATATGTCCTGGCATATGTTTACCTTTAAGAACATGCATTGGTCTCATTGTTCCAAGTGAACCAACACCTCTATGATATTGTGAGCCATGTCCCATAGGACCTCTTGATTGATTATACTTTTTGATAACGCCTTGGAAGCCTTTACCTTTAGTAACACCAGTTACATCAACTATTTCTCCTTCTTCGAAGATATTAGCTTTTACTTCATCACCTAAGTTATAGCTAGCAGCGTCCATCCCTCTTATTTCTCTTAAGAAGCGCTTAGGTGTTGTACCAGCTTTCTTAGTATGACCTTGACTTGGCTTGTTAGCTATCTTTTCACGTTTTTCACCAGTTGCAAGTTGTATAGCATCATAGCCATCTTTGTCGACTGTCTTAATTTGAGTTACAACATTAGGTTTAACTTCAATGACAGTTACAGGAATTAACTTACCGTTTGTAGTAAATACTTCAGTCATTCCAATTTTTTTACCTAAGATTCCTTTCATTTTTTCCTCCTACATTAAATCATTTTAATTTCAATATCTACTCCACTAGGTAAATCTATATGAGAAAGAGCCTCAACGATTTCCTATTTCAGTTGGAAGTGGAACTGGTCCAGATATTTCTCCACCTGATCTTTTAACAGTCTCAACAATCTTTGTAACTGCAGTATCTAAAAGTTTATGATCATAAGCCTTTAATCTAATACGCATTTTCTTGTTTGCCATTTAAAATCCTCCCTTCGCCTATATCTAGTATAGACTTGCTCCGTGTAAATAACCTGATACATTTGATTTTGTCTTTCAACTCTACCTGGTGTATCAGCAACCTCACACATCTAAGCAGCCACACGAGATTAATTATAACACGATATTACAACGTTTTGCAACATATTTTTAAAACTTTTTGAAGAAATTTTTTTAAAATTTATATATAAACCATTGTAAATGAGTATTATTTGACTTTTTTATTTCATATTTATATAATAATGAACGTTGCGTATGAAAGGAGATAAACATTATGAAAAGTAAAGATTTAGATGAAAATTTTTTTGAAAAAGAAAAAAAGAATATAGAAAATAATATGTATGATAATTCGCATATGTTTAATGAAGAAGAAAAAGAAAATAATAATTTAGAAGATAACTCATATATGTTTGAAGAAGAAAACGATGAGTATAAAAGAAAAATTATTAGTAAAAGCTTTGAGCATGAAAGAATTGGAATTAAATCACTAATAATAGGTATATCAGCATTAGCAGCAGCAGGCCTTGTAGGATGTGCAATAGGTGAAGCTGGAGCTTCTTATAAACTCGAAAAAGAAATAGATAATAAGAAAGAAAAGAATAACTCAACAAATGGTAATACAAAAAAGAAAAAAGAAATAAATTATGAAAAGCAAAAAGAGGAGAAAAAGGAAACAAGCTTTACAATAGATAACTATAAAAATCCATATGAAAAAAGTGAATATACTACGCAAGAATTTATGCCAGGAGAACATGCAGTATATGTCCCAATAACAGAAGACAAAGATGTAAGAAAGTTAAACTATAGATATGAATACCATGAAGGTTATAAACCAGTAAAAATACAAATTGAATCTTATGGTGATGAAGGAGAAAATTTTGGTGGAGGTTATGTTGAGTATATAAATACAGAACCTGTAGAATGTAAATCTAATCTTCAAGGAAGATATGGACATTACGTTTATTTAGATTTTGGTAAACCATCATATAAGAAAGAAGAAAAATATAAAAGAGAAAATAATGAATTTGATGTTGGACAGCATATTATTTCTATTCCTATATATAATACATATGGAGATTTAGAAAATTTCAAAAAAGTAAATGAACATAAAGGATATAAAATAATAGATATATGTGGAACAGCGTATGGTAAGAATGATGAATACTATGCAGGAGGAGTTGCTCTTTACATAAACACAGTACCAGTAACTGCAAGTAAATATTCAGATGATATTTATAAAGATTACCAAAACTTTGGTTATCCAATAGAAAAGCCTAAAACAAAAACTCTAAAATAAAAATTGGGAAATTAATTCTCAATTTTTTATTTTGTCTTCTTATGTCTTTCACTCTTACCAATAAGTTTTAAAGATGCAGGAAGAATACTAACAGACCCAAACTTCTTATTTATATCATCAACTATTAAATCAACATCACTTTCTTTTTCTTCTTTATTATCATTAAACAAATTAATCTGTACTTGCCTAACACTTGTTAAATCATAAAACCTAACACCAATATTTCTAATTAATTCACCTTTAAAACTATTTTTAAATATTCTAATTACATCTTTATAAAGCTCTATAGAATTATTCTTAGGAACATTTAACTTTTCACCATGGGAATACGATTTAAAGCTACTATTCTTATACATTACGCAAACGCCTGTTGCATATTTATGAATATCTCTTAAATTTCTAGCAAGCTCTTCCGTCTGCCTAAAAAGTACTTTTTTTAATTCATCGAAATCACTAACATCATACTTAAGAGTTTCAGATATGCTTATACTTTCAGTTTTACTCTTTCTTCTTCCAACAGGACTATCATCAATTCCATTAGCAGAATTAATTAAAAACATAGTATTATTTTTAAAATATTTTTCAAGTCTATTAGGACTAGCTACTGCTAAATCACCAATAGTATTTATCCCAATACTTCTAAGCTTAGAAGAAGTAGACTTCCCAACCATAAATAAATTTTCAATAGGAAGATGCCACATCTTACGCTCTATTTCATTTTTATAAAGAGTATGTACCATATCTGGGCCTTCCATATCACTAGCCATCTTTGCACAAAGTTTATTCTCTCCTATTCCAACATTAACCGTAAAACCAAAATTATTCTTAATGTCATCTTTAATCTTATAAGCAAGCTTTAAATAATCTTTGTATAAATAATTAGTACCTGTTAAATCCATAAAGCATTCATCAATAGAGTACCTCTCAATAACAGGTGTATACTGACATAAATATTCATACATTATATCAGATTCTTTTCTATAAAAATCATATTCAGGTGGATAAACTTTTAAATTCTTACATATTTTCCTAGCTTCATAAATAGTAGTTGCAGTCTTTATTCCCATACGTTTTGCAATAGGAGATTTAGCTAGTACTATACCATGTCTATCTTCTTCATTACCACCAATTATACTTGGTATCTTTCTAATATCTAACTTTTCACCCTTTTCAAGCATATGTACTGCAGTCCATGATAAAAACGCATTATTAACATCAACATGAAATATTATTCTTTGCATTTCAATCACTTCCTCTATATAAATATTATACTAAATTTTTCATATAACAAACAATATAATAAAAAAATAACTTTTTAACTACATTATATAGACAAATACTACTTATGCTCGTAGAGGAACTTAATTCGTTAGGTGTTTATACTCAGGACCATTAAAATTTATTTTATTGGAAGTGGAAAGAGGAACAAATGGAGTACTTAATTGTACTTATCATTATTCTAGTTCTTATTATAAGACTCCTAGGCAAATAGAAAAGAACACCTACTCAAAAGAGTTAAGGTGTTCAAAGACATTAAATTATTAATTAATGGACTGAGAACACTTAACATTCCAAAATTAAGTATCCTCTTATTTTGAAGATAATTTCTTCAACCAACTATAATATAACACAAACCACTTATTTTGTTTAGTACATCTAGTTCAAAGAAATTTCTTCATAACTATTATATTGCTTATTTAATTAAATATGTAAGTATTTAATCTTTTTTATATAAATCAAGAACATAATTATAACTATCTAAATTGATCTTTTTAAGTAAAGAAAGTGAAGTATCTAAACTCTTTTTGTAATTTCCCTTATTAAATAAATTAGTTGCATCTTCAATAATTAATTCATTATTGCCTAAATCACTAAATCTATTTAAATAAATAATTAACTTTTCAGAAAAACCAGCATCCTTAATAATACTACTTGTTGTATTGAAAAGTTTTAGTACAAGATCACGTGCTGTATCAACTCTAGTATTTAAAGTAGATATAGTAATAGGTTTATTAGAAAGTTCTTTTATAACCTCACTAATAGCTTCATTAGCTTCATTAAGTTCAACAAAATACTTATCACTAATTACTGGAAGCTTATAATTATGCATTAAGTTCTTGCTACTTTTTAAGAATTTTTCAATCTCTTCAAGCTGCTCACGTGCTCTTTGCTCATCATCATACATAGTACCTAAACTCTTTAAACTATCATCAAGCTTTAATGTAACATTCTTAAGTTCTTCTGATAATTTTTCAAGTTCTAAATGCATCTCTGAATATGGTGCAGCTTTATTTTCAAGTTTACCTTTAAGCTTATTATAATTATCATTAATAGTTGTCATTTCTTTATTTTCGCTTCTAATTAATGCAACATCATCATCTTTTAAATTATAAGTATTTTTAATATTATCAAGAGATGTAAAAACACTTCCTATTGCATTATTTGTCTTAGAAAGCTTTAAAGCAAAATCTCTATTAGCATCTTCAAAGGCAGTCCTATTAAGTCTTTCCTTTTCAAAATCCATAAAAGTAGAATCAAGATATTTAAGCATTGTATCAACTTCAAGTTTACAATCATTCATATTTAAAACCTTAATTCTATCATAAACATTTTCTGTATTTTTTTTAATTTCTTTTAAATTATAAGGAATATTTAAATAATCAAGAACATATCCTTCTTTTATCATCTGATTATACTGGTCTTCAACATCTTTTGCTTTACCAGGAAGAATCTGCCTGCACATAAGAATTAAATCTGGTACATCTTTAATTACAACACTCATTTCATCAATCATACTAGTAAGTCCTCTAACAATATGCATAGCATCATTATAGTTGTTGGACTCCATAACTTTCTCAAATTCCATAAAACGTTTTTCAATACTTTCAAACTTCAAACTAATAGCATCAATTGTTTCCTCATAAAGCTTTTTATGTTTATTAAAATCACTAGTTAACTTTCTATATCTTGTCTTTAACTTTGTTATCATTGATCTATACTTTTCATCACTAGATGTTATTTCAGTTATTTCTTTTAAAAGCGTATTAGCATATTCTCTCACTCTATATATCTCAAACTCTGTTTTATTAATTTTCATATCACAGGTTTCATAATCTTTTTTATCATAAAAAGTATCAAGCTCAATTAACATATCATCTATATGAGGCAGCATCTCATTTTTTATTTTATTTAATCTATCATTAAACTCTTCACACTTCTTTTGAAGATCCTCATTCTTTGATAAATCTTCAACTTTAGAAAGCTCTAAAGAAATAGGAATACTTGAAACAATATTTTTTTGATACTCTAAATCATCTAAAGTATTTTTATAATACTTATTTTTCTTAGATTTAAGAACTCTTACAATAATTATTATGAACAAAACTATAAATACCACTGCACCAATAATAATATAAGTCATTTTCATTAGTTTCACCTCTATTATCATAGAAATATCATATCACATAAATTTGACAAAATAAATATTTAGCGTATAATAAAATTTGCATATTTCGTTTAGACAGCGTTTTTAGAATATTTTAATGTGTTTTACAAATAACTCTAGTAACTCTTCCGCTGTAAGAGTGAAAGACAAAGTAAGACTCCCTAAGATATGACTAAAAAAGTATAAAGGAAAATGTAATATTATGAAAGGAGAAAGTTATGGCAAGATATACAGGACCTAGTTACAAAAAAGCAAGACATGTTGGTTTCTCAATTTCTGAAACAGGAAAAGAATTAGCTCGTCGTCCTTATGGACCTGGTGATCATGGAAATGGTCGTCATGGTAAGCTTTCTGATTATGGAGTACAATTAAAAGAAAAACAAAAAGTTAAATTCATGTATGGTTTAAATGAAAAGCAATTTAGAAAAACATTTGATGATGCTGCTAAAATGCCTGGTATACATGGTGAAAACTTCTTAAAGCTTTTAGAGTCTCGTCTAGATAACTTAGTTTATCGTATGGGATTTGCAACTACAAGACGTGGTGCAAGACAACTAGTTAACCATGGACATATTACTGTTGATGGTAAGAAAGTTGATATTCCATCATATAGAGTTAAACCTGGACAAGTAATCGCAATAAAAGAAAACTCTAAAGATCATAAAGCTGTTAAAGAAGCTCTAGAAAAAGTAACTAAGAGAGTAGAATTTGTAAATTATGATGATTCTAAAATGGCTGGTACTTATGTAAGATATCCAGAAAGAACAGAATTAAATGCTGATATTGATGAATCACTAATCGTTGAATTCTATAACAAATAAAAATAAGACAAGCAAAGTCTTATTTTTTTATATCAAACTCTTCTAAATAACAATTATCTATTTTAAAATCATCTGGTTTTGCAATAGTTCCTGTTAAAAAGTTATGAAAGCATCTTACAACAGCACTATGAGATACAATTAAAACATTTTTATCTTCATAATTCTCTTTTAAATAATTAATAAAATCTTCTACTCTTTTATAAACATCGTTAATAGGCTCTATATGATTATCATTAGAGTTTAATTTTGTATCCCAATATTTATCCATAGCATAAAGGTCTTTAGATTCACCCTCTAAATAACCTAAATTTCTTTCTCTTAACCTATTATCTTTTAAAATTAGGCATCTATCACCTACTATTATAAAAGCAGTTTGTAAAGCTCTAATTAAAGGGGAAGAAAAACATACATCTATTTCTTTATTCTTTAACTTCTCCCTTAACTCTTTAGCTTCCTCTATTCCCTTTTTATTAAGAACAGTATCTATAGTACCCTGCATATGTCCTTTAGAGTTCTCTAGTGTCTGTCCATGTCTTACTAAATAAATATGCATTACTTTAAATTTCCTTTATAAGTTATAAACATATTATTATATTTTTTCTCAGTATCATTACTGTTATAACCACTAACAACATATAACTCATTATACTTATTTATATCAGTAAAGTAGTTGTTGCTATATTTGTTATAAATGTTTTTATCCTCAAGTTTCAAATCTAAACTATACTTATTAATTAAACCTCTATAATTATATGCAAATTCTTTTTTAGTAGATTTCTTCTTATTTAAAACAGCCTCATGTCCAACAACATAAATATCTTTACCATCAATAATTAAATTATTGAATCTTTCTAAGCCTTTCTTAGTATCCTTGTATGTAACTTCATCTTTCTTTTCAAGATTTTCATCATACTTAACAATTAATCCATCTATATCATGATCATACTCATCATCTTCGTTTAGCTTTTTAGCACCAACAACATATAAGTATCCATCTTTATATTCTATACTTGAAAAACCAATAGTATCAGTTTTAGCATAACTAACTGCTTTCACATACTCACCATCTAAAGTATATTTTGCAACAACACCATAACGAGTTGCATCTTTACCTGCTAAATATAAATATTTTCCATGTTTAACAATGTCATTAAATAGTCCTGACTTATTGCCACCTAAATGCTTCTTCCAAAGAATCTTACCATTCTTATCATATTTTATAAGCATTCCGCCACCTGTATTTTCATTACCTAATACATCATTTGGATAAATACTTTGTCCGACAACAATATAACCATCATCGGCAACAATTAAATTAGTAAACTTAGAAACACCTAAATCTTGATAAGTCTTCTTAAAAAGCAATTTACCATCTTTACTATACTTTGCAATTAAAGCACTTCTATATTTATTTTTATTCTCATCTTTAGTGTTCTCAACAGATCCAACTGCAACTAAATTATTACCATCCTCTTTAACATAAAAGAAAGTACTATTATATTTAGAATCTAATACATAAGAATTAACCTTTCTTAAATTACTATTGTATTTATAAATAACTCCTTCTTCTTTTTTATCTTTATTCTTATTTGTACTACCACAAGCATAAATAGTATCCTTATCATAAAAGAAAGAATTTAAACTTTCAAAATTAAGATTTTTGCTATCTGTCTTCAAAAATAGAAAGATATCAACCCCTAAAACTATAACACATAAAACTATTACAACTATTAATATTCTTTTTAATTTCTTACTCATTACTATCACCTTCTAAAAACTAATTATAAAATACTTTTTCTTGCCACGTCTAATTACAGTATATTTATTATCAATAGATTTATCTTTTGAAACTAAATAATCTAAATCTGTTACCTTATCCCCATTAACACTAATAGCACCATTACCAATAAACTCTCTAGCTTCTCTCTTACTAGAACATATCTTGTTGTCAACGAGTGTTTCAACAAGATTTTTATTTTCTCCTTTAAAAATAGGCATACCTTTAAATACACTTTCAATATCTTTAGAATTAAAATCTTTTATATTACCACTAAATAATGCTTCAGAAAGATTAAGTGCATGATTATATTCTTCTTTTCCATGAAGATCAGTAATAATTTCTTTTGCAAGAGCTTTTTGTGCTATATGAAGTTCAGGTTTTTCATTATGCTTCTTCATAATATCAATTATTTGATCTGGTGTTAAAAATGTATAAACTTTTAAGTATTCTTCTACCTTAGTATCACTAGCATTAATTAAGAACTGATAAAGTTCGTAACTAGAAGTCTTATTCTTATCAAGCCAAATAGCATTACCTTCACTCTTACCAAACTTCTTACCATTTTCATCAAGAATTAATGGCATAGTAAATGCATAAGCATCTTTTCCTTCAACTTTCTTAATTAAATCAATACCAGTTGTTATATTGCCCCACTGATCAGAACCTTCTGCCTGAAGAACACAATTTTTTTCTTTAAATAAATGTAAAAAATCATATCCTTGCATTAAAGTATAAGTAAACTCTGCAAAAGTAATGCCAGTTTCTAATCTTCTTCTAATAATGTCCTTATCAAGCATATAATTAACATTAATATACTTACCAGTATCTCTTAAAAAATCTATTAAAGTAATATTCTTCATCCAATCATAATTATTAACAATCTCACAATTACCATCAAAAATATTAGTAACTTGTTTTTTAATAGCATCAACATTATGTAAAACAGCGTCTTTTGATATAATTTCACGTTCTGCAGTAGGACGAGGATCCCCAATTAAACCAGTAGCTCCTCCAATTAAAAGAATTGGATGATTTCCCATTTTAGCAAGTCTTTTTGCAGTAACTAGTGATGAATAATGTCCTATATGAAGCGAATCTGCAGTAGGATCTGTTCCCCAGTAGAAAGTAAACCCACCTTTATTAATTAAACTTTCAACATCTCCAGCTTCATCTTTTATTAAGCCTCTCCATTTTAACTCTTCGTAATTTGTCATATTAAAACCTCCTCAAAATAAAAGAAAGCCTAATTATAAGGACGAAAAACGCGGTACCACCTTACTTCATAGACTCTCTATGCACTCATACTTTTAACGCAAGTATACGTTTTTTCTCATGGCTTGTAAGACCAATCAATGAAAAATATATCTTATTATATCAGAAAGCAAAAATTAAATCTACTATTTATCTTCTAATTTCTTAAGAACTTTTTTAGTAGCTTTAATAGCTTCTTTTCTAACACTTTCAGCAGCTTCTTCAACATAAGGAGTTGCTTTATCTCTTGCATAAGCTGCAAGCTCTTCTGCCTTTTCTTTAATATCTTCTGCCTTTTCTTTAGCTATCTTTAAAGCTTTTTCCTTGTCTAAATCTTTAAGTTCTTCTTGTAAAGAGTTAAGCCTTTCAAGCATATTATCTTTAACTTCTTCTTTATCAATATTCTTAATTCTTTTAGCAAGTTCCTTAAAGCTATCCTTTACGTCTTCTCTCATCTCAGATCCTTTCTTAGGTGCAAGAAGTACTCCAATTCCAGCTCCTATTCCAAGTCCTAATAAAAACTTACCAAATCCTTTATTTTCTCTACTCATAATCTTCCTCCTCACTTTCTTCTTCTTTTTTTCTTTTACCTCCAAATATCTTTTTAATAGCACCACTTAGTCCATAAAGAACTGAGTCACTGATATTTGAAAGGCCAAGGCTTACTTTGTCAACTGTCTTAAATATTCCATCAAGACTGTCAACTTTCTCTTCAATACTATCTGCTATCTTGTTAGCCTTATCAACAAGTATAACAGCTTTCACTGCAAGTACTATTAGTACAATTAATAATATGATGCCACACATAGTAAGTATTACTGATAAATCTACCATCTAATCACCTTCCTATTTTTCATTATCGTACATTGAGTCGATTAAGTCAAATAAATTATCATCATCACTTGACACTTTCTTAATGTTTTTAACATCATTTGACTTATCTTCCTTCTTAGGTGTTCCTTCTTCATCATCACTATTATTCTCTTTTTTTACTTTTTCATACTCTTCATCTTTTTTAACTCTACTTTTAGTCTTATTAGCATCTATATAATCACTATTATATTCAAGACCTAAATCATCATAATACTCTTCTGCATCACCCATAGTTACCTTATTAACAGAAGGTTTATCAGTATTTGTTAAATCAATGAAGTCTTCATCTATTGGAGTTTCTTTTTCTTCCTCTTCTTCTTCCCTATCAAGTCCAAGAACTTTCTTTCTAACTTCATCTATATCAGGTTTTTCTACAGGTATTGCTGTTGTAAGTCTAACTTCTCTTTTTACCTCTTCTTCCTTAGGTTCAGGATCATCAATTATTCCATATACTGGACTAATATTTGGACTAGGTTTAAATCCATGTTTTTCTTTAGTCTTAGGATATGTTCCATATTCTGATGATGTAAACTTCTTAACATATTCTTCTCTAGAATTAGTTTTATATGGAAGATTTTCATTATAACCTCCATAAAGCTTAGGCTTCTCTTCTTTTTTAGGCTCTTCCTTTACTTCTTCAGAAACTATTCTATTAACTGCTTCTCTTCTTTCTTCCTTTTCATCACTATCAAGAAGAGGAATATCTGCATCAATCTTTGTTCTTTCTTCTTTAGTATCTGTAAAGAAAGAATCATCTTCAGGGAATATAAAATCACTTTTCTTTTCTTTTACAGGCTCTTCATTCTTTTCTCTTACATCAATTATCTTTTTAGCAACCTGCTCTTCTTCCTCTTCTTCATCATCAAAAGAATCATCGTAATTAGTTACTTTGACATCCTTAATTCTAGTTTCTTCCTTAATCCTATCAATATTACTTCTAAATTTACTTTTTTCATGTTCCTTTTCTTTCTTTTCCTTTACAGGCTTATCAGGAACATCAACATATTCTTCTTCAAATAGTGCATCCTTTAACTTATCAAATAATTTCATCAAAAACACCTCTAATCGATAAATGAATCTATGTCTATCATATCTTCATCACTACTACTTTTTTCAACTCTTGATATAACGTTTTCATTTTCTCTAACATATTCCAAATAACTTCCGCTATTTTTCTTTTTAGATGTAAATATATTAAACTCCTCTTCTTTACCACTTGCTGTATTTGAACTATCAAGTTTTAAAATATTATCATTGTATTTTACTGAAGACATAACTTCACACATATTTATTATAGTATCAGGAATAGCATTCCTTCTACTATATACTTCTATTTTAACATAATTATAGGCTCCATGTAAAAAATATTTTTCATTATCTTTAATTATTTCTATATAACCATTATGATTTTTACCTTTTATATTCTTATAATAATAATTATTTTTATACTTTTTATAAGAAAGATGAGTCTTATTTATATGAGAAACTGTATCAACATAAACATAATAAACATTGTTATTCTTATCTCTAAAAACAATATTATTATCATCTTTATAATCAAGTTTTAACCCCTTAGGTATATAAAGAGAATATCCTTGGAAATTGCTCCTTTTAACTTTTCTTTCTCCATTAAAATAACTATCTATTACACTATCATAATTATTAACATTAACTTTTCTAATACTACAACCTGTTATTAAAAGTGGAATTAATAAAACAAGTATTATCTTTTTTTTCACATGCATCACCATCTATATTACATTATACCATTTATTTAATAGCCTTTAAAGAATAAATTTTATTTCCATTTTCTGAAAATTTATCTTCATACTCAGTTGTTATTAGATCATCACTATCTTTATGTAAATCAAAAGTCACATCATAAAGAGTATACTTATGTGCTGAAAGCATTTCAATTGAATATATGAAAAGTTCTTCATTATCTGTACGAATCTCTATTTCTTTCTTATCCTTAAATATTTTTTCATACTTATCTAAAAATATAGGACTAGTAAGACGTCTACCTGCTTGTCTTTTCTTTGGCCATGGATCAGAAAAATTTAAAAATAATTTATCTATATCTTTATCAAAATATTCATCAATCTCTAAAGCATTACCTCTTATAACCTTTAAGTTAAGAACTCCCTCTGGTATCCATTTAAGAGCTCTCGCTAAAATATTATCCTGCTTTTCAATACCAATATAATTAATATTAGTATTACTAATAGCATTATTATAAATAAACTTCCCTCTTCCCATACCAATCTCAACATATATAGGATTATCATTACCAAAAAGCCTATCCATATGTCCTTTGTAGTCTTTTATATTTCTAACAACATAAGAAGATCCATTAATTATTTCTTCTTTATTCTTTAAATTTCTAAGTCTCATAATATCACCAAAATAAGTATAACATATTTTTATTAGTTAAACATATATTTTTAAGGGAGGATTATATGTTTGGAGATAATTTTTTTAAAAAAGTTGAAAATAAAACAAAAGTTAATAAAGAAACAATTCTAGGTCTAGCTAAAAAACTTCAAAACTCAAATATGAAAGATGAAAAGTCAATAAGAGAAGTAATACATGAGATATCAGGACTTACTGGTAAAGATGTAACAAAAGAAAAAGAAGATAAAATAGTAAATAGTATTCTAAAAGATAAGGTACCTAAAAATATAGATAAAATGTTTTAAACAGACTAAACTCTGTTTTTTTAAAACAAAGAATCTAAAAAATCATTTATTTTATCATAATTATTATCAGAAATTTCTATAAGCAAATTAATTTTATTAATTAAAAAATTTAATTTTTCATTCTTAGAAAACTTAGCATTGGCAGCTTTTATATAACTAAAATAAAAATTATCATTATAACAACACTTATCTAATACATTCTCATCTAAATCATATGTAACAAAATTAATATGCTTATTTTTTAATTCACTAATAACCCTACTATAAGAATTAGAGCTAAACCCAAGTTCATTATCTTTCATTTTATATTCAAATAAGTACCATCACCATTATAAGAATAATAAAATATACCACTTTTAACAATAACAAGGCTATCCTCATTATCTTCTTTATATTTATTATAAAATTTTTCTATTTTATTCATATTCATATCTCTAACTTATAAAACTTATTTTTTTCTATAAAAGAATAACAGTCGCACATATTAAAATACCCTTGATAACTAGAAAGACTAGTATTATATTTAGCTTTATTATTATGTCTAAAATATCTAAGTCTTTTAGATATTCTTTTCTTTGTCTTACTATTCATTATAATAACAAGTTTGTTATTCTTATTTAATAAAAATCTATATCCTAAAAAACTAATACCATTTTTAATAGAATAAATATGAGTCTTTCTCATATTTAATTCAAGTTTTTCTTTAGCTAGAAATTCCTTTATTTTTTTATAACAATATTTAAGATACTCTTCATCTTCATGAAGTAAAATAAGATCATCCATATATCTAATATAATATTTAATATGTAGTTTTTCTTTTATAAAATGATCTAAGTCATTTAAGTAATAAACCGCTATTATTTGACTAGTCATATTGCCAATTGGAATACCTTTATTGAGATTATAATAAGGTATTTCTTTTAATTCCTTTATTTTTTCATTAATATGGGGATTAGAAGACTTCTTTAATCTATCAATTTCTTTATTTATTTCATCTTTTATTCTAACATTAGTCTCAAGCCTATTAGTAGTTCCTAGTATTTCTTCTAAAATATTAAGAACATCTTCATCATCAATAAGATTCTTTAATTTACTCATTACAATTTCATGATCTATATTATAAAAATATTTTTTTACATCTAACTGTAAAATATAAAAATTAGGATTATTAACTTTAATCTTATTTATATACTTCTTTAAATATTTAATACCAAAGCTAGTACCTTTACCTCTTCTAGTAGCAACATTAGTATCAATAAGTTTAGGTTCAATAAGAGGTAATAAAACTTCTTCACTAATTAAATGATTAATAATTTTATCAGTTAAACATTCAGACATAATTAATCTATATTTCTTCTCTCTATAAAGAAAAATATTATATTTCTGATGTTTAAAATTTTTTGATTTTAATATTTCATATATACTCATTACATTTGTAATATAAAAAGATTCAAAATTTACAATTTTACTTTTATACCTAGTAGTTTTTTTTACATCATTATAAACTCTTTCAATCTTATCAAGATTAAGTATTTTTTGATACAACATTCTTATTGCTCCTTATAACACCATATAAAAGTTTTTTTATAATAATTAAAAGTCTAGATATACATTCAAGTTGGTGTTTACTTATATATCTTTTCTTATAACAAATTCTAATATACATATCATACATAGAAAGTTTGACATGAAAATCTTTTAAATACTTTTCACGTATTCTAGGGCTTCCAGAATTAACATTAAAATAAAATATACATTCAATAAGTTCATATTGTGTCTTTTCAATATTTTGTTTTAATATAACCTCTTTCTTAGGTAAATTAGGAAGTAAATTATTAAAATAATTAATAAGTTTATTAGTACTGTCAAGTAAATTAAATTTGAACTTTCCTTCTTCCATATATAAATCTCCATAAAAACCAAAAGATATAGTTTATAGTATTTAAAGATAAAAACCTCTAAATACATCTATATCATATATTCTGACAATTAAGTCAAGGAATGAACTTATTTCCAATCTGATTAGGAATCATCTTAAATAAGAATATGTATTAAATATAATTATTTATCCGGACCTTATCAAATCAAAAAATGAAACACATATAAGACCCACAGATTATATACTAAGTAAACTTAGTATACTACTTCTTCTGACTATCAGACATATCCAATAGTACTCAGTGACACTAGTAAATTACTAATCGTAGTAAGGAAGTTCCGGGCGAACCCCATTCGAGTTAGTCGCGTTATTGTCATCAAGAGCGCCGCCGCCGTTGACGTTGAACACGTTCGCATTCCAGGTAGAGTTGCCGAAGTTGACATAACCGCCAATCCAAAAGGTTAAACCTGCTTTTAAGAACATCCCTATATTAATCTATATAAAAATGATTAATACCATATTTTAAATATGTTAACATAAGTTAACAACAAAAATTTGACTTTTTTCGCAAAGAGTTGCGAAAAAAGGATATTAGTCTTCGTCTATCCTACAGTGTAAGGATTAGAAGAAGTACCATCTCCTCCTGTTATTGCATCTGCCCTCAGATTTATGACCGGGCGAACCCCAAGTAGGTGTCATAGTCCAGTATTCTGTTCCAATATTTGCATAATTAGTAGCTCCTTTTGTATAATTTGCAGCTCCATCAAATACTCCACCGGATGCACCTGCTAAAATTACTTCATCTGAAGTCATTAATCCAATTGGATAAGTTAAAGCTTTATTTCCTTTAGATGAAGATGAAACAGTATATAAATCATTTACTTGTCTACATTTTAAACTTGGTTCACTAAATACTGTACGAGTATAACCATCATAATATGTAGTTAAATTACTGTATCCGTAATAAGATCCAGATCTTGATCTATCACCACAGAATCCTGCATCAGTTGAAATATATTTTGCATAATTTGTAAGATTTTGTTGATACCAATTATCAACTGCTTGTTTTATTACACTAGAATTAGTGTTTTTAGTTGCTTCATCATATGAGCTTGCACCTACTTTACCATACATATAAAATGCATTAGCATTATCTGAATAAGATGTATTAAACTGACTATTAGTACCTGTTGTACCATTAAGAACAATTCTAACAGTCTTATCACCATTAACTCTAATTACTCTCCATATTTTACCCGCAAAAGAAACATAATTATTAGATGAATTACCTCTAAAGTAATAGCTTGTTCCATCATCATCGTCCATTGCATAAACGCCTTCCTCTGATGTTGCAGTTTTAAAGTCAGGTGTTCCTTCACTAACTTTAAATGTTAAACCAGAAAGATTATGAATAGTAGCTCCTGCAAGATTTTTTGAAACTGTCATTTTAATACTATTATTAGTTGTAACTTCTTTTGAAAAAGTAGCATGAGAAGAAGGAAGAAGTCTAGTAACTACACTTCCTAAAACAAATGCAGAAACTGCTAAAATAATCATCTTATTTTTACTCCACTTTACACTTTTCATTTTATCACCATATCCTCGCTAACATAACAATATCAAAAAAAAAAAAAAAAAGCAATATTTTTAGGAATAAAAAGTGTAAAGTAAATAAATTAAATTTAAAAAATTATTGAAAAAATAATTTAATTATACATGAATATTTAAAATAATTATTCATAAAATTAATTAGACAGGAGAAGATGTTATGGAAAAACAAGAAATTATAAAGAATATTATTGAACGTTCTGGTGGAGATATCTACCTAGGTGTTGTAGGAGCGGTTAGAACTGGTAAATCAACATTCATAAAGAAAGTTGCAGAAAACCTAATAATACCTAACATGAACGATGAATATGAAAAGAAAAGACTTTTAGATGAACTACCACAATCTGCTAAAGGTAAAATGATAATGACAACAGAGCCTAAATTTGTACCAAGTAAGGCTGCAAACATTAAAATAGATAACTTTAATTGTAAAGTAAGACTAATAGATTGTGTTGGCTTTGCAATTAATGGTGCAGATGGACTAACAGTAGATGGAGCACCTCGTATGGTTAAAACACCATGGTATGATGAAGAAGTACCATTTGTAGAAGCCGCTGAAATAGGAACAGAAAAAGTAATCAAAGAGCATTCAACAATAGGAATAGTTCTAACAACAGATGGATCAATTGGAGAGTTTACAAGGGGAGACTACCTAGAAGCAGAAGAAAAAGTAATAACAGAACTAAAAGAAATAAATAAACCATTTATAGTTGTTTTAAATACAACACATAAAGAATCTAAAGAAACAGAAAAAATAAGAAAAAGCATTGAAGAAAAATATAATGCAACAACACTTGCAATAAACATTGAAACAATGAATAAAGAAGATATGTATACTATACTTAAAGCAGCACTCTATGAATACCCAGTAACAGAAATAAAAGTATCTATGCCAGACTGGATTGGAATACTAGATTCACATCATGAAATAAAGAAAAAATACATGGATGAAATAAGAAAAAGTGTTATAAACGTTGATAAACTAAAAGATGTAGAAAAAATAAATAGTAACTTTGAAAAATGTCCTGAAATAGAAAAAGCATTTGTAAAAGAAATAGATCCTAAAACAGGTACAGTTACAATAGAGCTCCATGCACCTAATAACCTATTTGATAAAACACTAAAAGAAATAATGAATATAGATGTTAAAACAAAAGCAGATTTATTAAAAGTATTCCAAGAATTTAACATAGCAAAATCGGAGTATGACAACATAAAATATGCTTTAAAGATGGTTAAAGAAACAGGATATGGAGTAGCAATACCTAAAATAAACGATATGAAAATAATAAAACCTGAAGTTGTAAAAGAAGGAGCAAGATATGGAGTTAGAATAAAGTCAGTCGCTCCAACTATTCACTTAATAAAAGTAAATGTAGAATCAACCTTTGAACCAATTATAGGTAGTGAAAAAGAATCAAAAGAATTAGCAGATAACCTTCTTAAAAACTATAAAGACAATAAAGAAAACTTATGGAATAGTGAAATATTTGGAAGAACAATTAATAATATAGTAGAAGAAGGAGTAAAAGCTAAAATAAATATGATGCCAGATAATATAAGATATAAACTAGGTAAAACAATAACTAAAGTAGTAAATAAAGGATCAAATAACTTAATAACAATAGTTATATAGATGGATTTCCATCTTTTTCTTTTGAAAGAATAAAATCACCAAACTCAACATACTTAATAATATTATCAAGTTTTTCTAAATTAATAAAATAATAACCATCCTTATAAAAATCATACTTATCTAGTATATAATAATCCCTAAATTTAAAATAAATCTTATAATTATTTCTAACAACTATCTTATAATCAAAATCATCATATAAATCATCTATCTTTTTAATATATATTATATTTAAAAACTTATTAGTATAAATAGTAACTTTATAAAAGCCATTAAATTTCATATCAGTTAAATTAATTATCTTATTAAAATACTTATTAACATCATCCTTATCAAAAGGAATAATACTATTTAAAACTACTAACTTATAAACATTATCTTCTTTAATTATTTTCATACACTCACCTAAAATAGTGTATGAAAAAAGCTTAGATAGTTTCTTCTACTAAGCTTTCTATTTTCTTTAAAGTTTCCGCTCTACCAAGCTTTGTTGTACTAGAAAATACAATTAAATCATCACCAACAACTAAATCAATAGTGTCCATTATACCTCTAATACATTTTTCTTTCTTAGAGCCTCCAACCTTGTCAGCCTTTGTTGCAATGATAGTCACAGGAATATTAAAATACTTTAAATAATTATACATTAAAACATCATCTTCAGTTGGTTTTCTTCTAAAATCAACAAGCATAAAAACTCTCTTTAATTGTTTTCTAGTCTTAATATACTCTTCAATCATCATTCCAAACTTTTCCTGTTTCTTTTTAGAAACCATTGCATAACCATACCCTGGAACATCAACTAAATAAAACTGTTTATTAATTAAATAAAAATTAAGTGTCTGTGTTTTACCAGGTTTAGAAGATGTATAAGCTAGATTCTTCCTATTTAATAAACAATTTATAAAACTAGACTTACCCACATTACTTCTTCCAACAAGTAAAAACTCAGGAAGAGCTCCCTCAGGATACTGACTAATTCTTGTAGCAAGAACCTCTAAATCTGCACTTTTTATTACCATACTTAATCACCCAAATCATTTTCTTTTATATATTCTTCACAAAGCTCATTTAAATCTTTAACTAAAAGATGTGCTTCTTCAAACGTTGTAACTCTAGCGCCTGATGCAAACTTGTGACCACCGCCATTATACTTTTCAGCAAGCTTGTTAATAACAGGTCCACGTGATCTAATAGAAATACGTATTATTCCCTGCTTAACATCTTCAGTTATCGTAACCCATACAAGTACTTCATTAATAAAATTAAAATCATTAACCATATTACCTGCAGCAGCACTATCAACGTCAAAGCGTGTTTGCATATCATCTGTTATATCAATATATGCAACACCACTTTCTGTTACAGTCATATTAGAAGCAATATAACCTTTTAATCTTACTTCACTAAGTGGTCTAGCATATAAATTATCATAAACTTCTTTTATATTAAATGGATACTTTCTTAAATAATTTGAAACAAGATTAAAAGTCTCATAACTAGATGATTCAAATAAGAATCTATTAGAATCACTAACAAGACCATAATATAAAGTTTTAGCAATAGAACTGTTACATTTAAGTCTTGTCTTTTCTAAGAGTTCCATTATAAGCTCACAAGCAGATGATGCATTTGGTTTAATAAACTCAAGTCCACCAAAGTCATCAATAAAAGGATGATGGTCTATTTTAATAACGTAATCAAAATCTTTTGGATCAGCACCATCAATTCTTTTAATATCAGGAGTATCACAAACAATTAATAAACTATTTGAATAATCATCTACCTTATCAAGTTTTCCAATATATGAAAACCTTTTGGTACCAGTTCCTATTGCATAAACCTCTTTAGTTG
Organism: uncultured Eubacteriales bacterium; assembly: GCA_900319955.1. Taxonomy (GTDB): domain Bacteria; phylum Bacillota_I; class Bacilli_A; order RF39; family UBA660; genus UBA2730. The sequence goes on from ONQM01000015.1 coordinate 30,688, forward strand.
GAAAAGTAAGCCTAATGCTATCTCTTAATCCAATCTCACTCGCCATAGCATCAGGATCAACTCCTTTATGTCTTGCAATAATTATCTTGTCATACTTCTTAATTATTTTATATATTTCTTTATACATCTAAATACCGCTTTCTATAGCCTTCTTAACATCACGTGCAATCATTAACTCTTCATTAGTTGGAATAACATAAACATCTATCTTAGAGCCTTTAGCACTTATCTTAGCAGTCTCTCCCATAACCTTATTTTTCTCTAAATCAAGTTTAACACCTAAACTACTTAAGTTTTCACATATCTTCATACGAGTAGGTGCAGAGTTTTCTCCTAAGCCTGCAGTAAATACAATAGCATCAGCACCACCTAAAAGTACATAATATTGTGCTATATAATTTGTAACAGTTCTGCAATACTTTAAGAAAGCAAGACGTGCATTTTCATTACCAGAATTCATCGCACTAATTACATCACGCATATCATTAGACTCTTCACTCATACCAAGAAGACCAGATTTTTTATTTAAATCATCAATAACTTCTTCAGCATTTTTACCTTCTTTTTCCATTATATAAGGAATAATAGAAGGATCAACATCACCAGATCTAGTACCCATCATTATACCAGTAAGAGGTGTAAATCCCATACTTGTATCAATAGACTTCCCTGAATCAATTGCACAAATACTTCCACCACTACCTAAGTGACAACTAATAATCTTTAAATCATTTCTATTAAGCATATTAGATAAAGTTTCATTTATATATCTATGACTTGTACCATGGAATCCATACTTTCTTACACCATAATCTCTATACCAAGAAAGAGGTACTGGATATAAATATGCTTCCTTTTCCATAGTTTGATGGAATGCAGTATCAAATACTCCAACCATTAAAGTATTAGGAAGTATCTCTTTAAAAGCTTTTATTCCAACAATATTAGGTCCATTATGAAGAGGAGCGAAAGCTTTAAACTCATCTAAGTCTTTAATAACCTCATCAGTTATAATAACACTCTTATTATATTTATCCTTTCCATGAACTACACGATGTCCTATACCATCAATTTCATTTAAATTATTAACAATCTTTAAATTAATTAACTTATCAAGAAGAACATTAACAGCATCTGCATGATCCTTCATAGGTATCTTTTCTTCTAATTTCATACCATTAAACTTAATAATTGTATTAGAGTTTTCCATTCCAATACGTTCAAATAATCCACTTGCAATTACACTTTCATCATCCATATTAAATAAACTAAACTTAAGTGAACTACTACCAGTGTTTATTGACATAATTTTCATATACTTATCACCTCAACCTTTTTTATTATACTATATAAAAAGAAAAAAAGCACCCCAAAGATGCTTAATAACCCTTACTTTTTAAAAAATACACAAGTTTTTCTTCAGTAAGTATTAAATCATTATAAATTTTAACAAGATTTTCATCTTCAGTATCTAAATTACTAGGATTATATTCAGTTAATATATTACTTACAGGACTCTTTTTAAAGCTAGATACCATATCAAGAACATTAGAAATTCTTTGAAACTCTAAAAAAATTTCTTTCTTCTTATCTTCAATACCTAAGTCATAATACTTTGTTATTAATTCATTATATTCTTTATTCATATTAGCACCTACTCATAATCCTTTAATTTTGATATAGTATCTGTTAAATGTTTCATATAAGCTTCTTTAACAGTTTCAAAGTCATCACTACTTTCTATAGAGTCTTCTCCAAGAATTTCTTTTAAAAACTTATTCTTAGAAGAATTAGAAGAAGAACTTACACTACTACTTAATAATACTTTCTTTTCTTCCTTCTTTTCTATACCAAGTTCTCTTTCTTTTTCTGCAACTTTCTCATTATAAGTTATTTCATAAATCTTTTGAGTACAATAATTTCTAATCGCTTGATTAACACCATAAGCTATACCATGATCACTTACTTCTTTACCTAAATTATTACCAATAATAATATATTTATCATCATCATAAACTCTTCCCGTTGGATTCATTTCACGAGCAAGCTCTCTTCCTTTTCTAACTAAAACTTCACTTATCTCAACTGGACTTATAAGCTGCTCAGTAATTTCCTTATTTAAATTATCAGTAATATCATTAAGCTCACCAACAGTCATCTTATCAAGTTCTTCTTTAGAATCAGCATTCTTAATTCTATTAAAGTAGTCTTTAGCAGCTTTAGTATTAATTCCTCTCCTATCAAGAATTTCAGTAATAACATCAAAACCAGCTCTCTCTAAAGCATCCTCTTTTATTTTAGTCATTTTAATTTCATCTTTGTAACTATTAATTACAAGTTCATCGCCCATCATATTAATGCACCCCTTTATTATATAAAATATAATAACACAAAACTATTTTTAATTAAAGTAAATTAAAAGTTTTGCAGTTGTAAAATTTAAAATACTATTTTAACCTTTATTTTTCAATGCTTTACAAAAATTAACTACAAAAACGCGTGTCTAAAGCAAATCAGAGAATTCTTCATTATCTCTTTTAATACTTATTGTATAGTCATGACTTACTGCATCATCTATCATCTTTTTATAATCAAACTTATTTTCATACTCTATTGCCCTATCCATTTCAGGATTAATTACAGGATGTTTTGGAACAAAAACAGTACAGCAATCCTCATATGGCAATATACTAATATCATAAGTATCAATCTTCTTGCTAATATCAATAATTTCAAGCTTATCAAGACAAGCTACAGGCCTTATAACAGGAAGATTTGTAACACTATTAATTACTTTCATACTGTTAAGAGTTTGACTTGCAACCTGTCCTACACTTTCTCCATTAATAATTGCAGCACCTTTATTTCTCTTAATAAGTTCTTCCATAATTCTATACATCATTCTTCTCATTATAGTAATAACATAAGAGTTATCTGCAGTCTTATATATTTCTTCTTGAATCTTAGTAAAATCAATTATATGAAGATTAATAGTACCCTGATACTTAGAAAGTTTTCTAGTTAAATCAATAACCTTTTGCCTAGCATTTAAACTAGTATGAGGAAGAGCCTCAAAATAAACGCAATCTATCTTAATACCTCTTTTCATAGCAAGATAGGCAGCAACTGGAGAATCTATTCCACCACTTAACATAACAAAACTTCTAGGTTGTACTCCAACAGGATAACCACCAAGTCCCTTATAACTATTAAAATAAATGTAACTTTTACCCTCTCTTATTTCAACATTAACTAAAAAATCAGGATTATGTACATTAACCTTTTTACCACTTATATTTTTTAAAATATAAGATCCAAGCATCCTAGAAAAGTCTGGTGACTTTATAGGAAACTCTTTCCAAGCTCTTTTAGTTTCAACTTTAAAACTTTTAAACTCTTTATCCTTTAAAAGTTCTAAAACTTTATTAAAAATATCTTCTTTAGTGCTTAAACATACATCACAAATATCATATTCTTGAATACCAAAAGTATGGTTGATGGCATCCTCTACTTTTTCTAGTTCATCATCACTGCACTCTATATACATATGTCCTCTATCATGAACTATTTTAGCAGAAGTACTGCTTAAACCTCTTTCCAAATTTTTCTTTAAAGTACTGATAAAAAATCCCCTATTAGCTTTCTTAGTACTTAACTCTCCATATCTTAATAAAATTACTTTCATAATATCACTCCAAACAACTTATATATTATATAAGAAAAAACAACATGTCCTGAGGTGTCAATCAAACTAAACAAATAATCTTCTCCATTATTCTATCTGCAAGAGTTGACTTAGCATAATCTATATGTGCAATTATTGAAAAATTTCTTATGTTTTTTTTATCCATGATGCACCTCCTAAGGTTTTAATGCTGTTATTGGTAAAATGTAAATACCTGTTACTGGATCTTTTGCAACATATGTAGAATTTGAGGTTATAATACACATAAACTTAGGCTTTTTTGTCATCTTATCTTTAAATTTAAGTAAAGTAGTTTTAGCTTCTTCTATTTTATTGTTTCCAAGTTTTATCTCAACAGCAGCATATTCTCCATCAGGAAATTCCAAGATTGAATCAACTTCAAGTCCACTTACATTGTCTCTAAAGTGAAATAAATGCCCTCCTAAATATTCAATATAAATTTTTAAATCTCTTTCTACTAATGACTCAAATAAAAATCCAAAAGTATTTAAATCATTTAAAAGTTTTTCTGGAGTCAAATCAAGAATTGCTGCTGGTAAAGAAGGATCAACATAATGCCTTTTTGATGACTTTCCAACTCTTTTTGATGAACGAAAATTATCACTATATGCTTCTTGATTTTCTAATATATTAAGTCTTGAAAGTATATCAATATAATCTGAAATAGTATTTCTACTTTCGATTAAATCTTCTTTATTGGAATTTGAATAATTAAAAATATCATTCATAATAGTTTGATTACTAACAATAGTTGATTCATTTCTAGCTAAGCTTCCAAGAAGTAATGTCATCTTGTTTTTATCTCTAGTTTTATCTTCATTTATATCATTTGAAAGAATTGTTTCAATATATCCTTTCGGAACAAGATTTGCAACATCTTTTGGTACATTTAAATTGCTAGGCCATCCTCCTCTAATTATTAAATAAGCAATTTCTAAAAGTGATGGTACTTTTACATTTTGATCTTTTTGATTATCATTATACATGTCTGTAATTGATGCTTGTCCTGTTGAATCCTTAGATTCATAAAGAGACATTGGATACATTTTTAATTTACCAATCCTACCTGCACCAGAATGAAAAATTTCTTTTCTTTCTTCACTATTTAATTTTGTAGAACATGTAAGTATATAATTTCCTTTTTTCTGTGTTTCATCACATTTTCTACGAACTCTATCCCAAATTTGGGGAAGCTTAATCCATTCATCTATAAGTTCAGGCTTACTTTCATTTAAAATTAAATTGGTATTTAAAGATGCACGTTCAAAAGTTTCATCATCATCTAAAAATACACTACTATTTGATGCATTTGTTGCAGTCCAAGTTTTTCCACACCATTTAGCTCCTTCAACTGAAACAGCTCCAAATGCTTGCAAATATTTTTTTAATATTTCATCTGCAAGCCTTGGCAAATATTTTTTCTCATCAAAATTCATTTTGACTCACCTCTCACCATATATAATTCATTATAACATAGCAATCATCATTGTGCAACTTTTAAGCTTTTTGTTGTGCAATTTTTAGCCTTTTCATTGTGCAATATTTAAACTTTTTGTTGTGCAATTTTTAAAATAATTTTATATATAAAAAGTTAATCTAAAGCAATGATTAACTTAAAATTTCATCTAAACAAAATATTGCATATACTGGAAGATATCTAACTTCCTTCTTACTAGAAAAATTATTCTCAGTTATTCTATATGCTTCTAAACATAAAAACTTCTTCATAAATACAGATAAACTTTTAGCCTTACTATTTTTAATAGTTGCAAGCTCAATTGGTATAATCTTACCCATTCTGTTCTGTACGACAAATGAAAGTTCTGCTTTACCTTCAGACTGATAATAATACATAGGGCAAGATAGTTCTGCTAAGGTCTTTGCAATAAAATTCTCATATAAAGTTTCTCTTATCTTATCACTTGTCATAATATCTTTTCTAGTTAAATGCATCATATATCCTAAAAGACCAACATCATTTAAATAAAGTTTAAAACTATCTTTCTCTCTGCAACTAGAAAGAGGACTCTTCGCTTCCATTATCTTATAACTTCTATAAACCATCTGATTAGTAACTAAAAACTCAATAGAATCTTCAAACTCTTTCGCTCTTCTGCCTTCACCTAAAACTCCATATTGAAACTTCTTATTAGTCTTTTTAAGCTGTAAAGGTATACTATCAAATACTTTTTCACATCTTTCAACATCTATTAAATTCTTAGCATTTAAAAACTCTCTCTTATAAGTATCAATAATCTTACCCTTAATAGAATCTAAGAAATAATCACTCTTACCCTTTATATAAGCATCAACAACTTCTGGCATACCACCTACTATTAAATATTCTGTGAAAAGTTCTAATGCTACTTGATGAAAAGGGCAAGTTCTCTTTTTCTTAAAACTTTCACGTATTAATCCTGCTAAATTCTTCTCTTCCTTAGCCCATAAAAACTCTTCAAAATCCATAGAAGACATACTCTTAAATTGTAACTCTTCTCCTTTAAACTCTTTTAACTTTTCTCTTCTAGATGTAAGCATAATTATATTGTAAGAAGCATACTTTTCACTAAATAATTTAATAGCTTTAACAATTTCATTATTATTAACATTATCTAAAATTATTAAAGTATCATTTTCCATTATAGTTTCTCCAGACATAATACCAAGATTCATAATAATCCTTTCAGGTACTTTATCTTTCTTAAATAAATCTATAATCTCTTTATTATTATCTGTATTAAAATAAACGGTATTCTTATAATACTTTTTACCAAAGTCTAAAACAGAATATGTCTTTCCAACTTGTTTTGGTCCATAAATTAAAAGTGGTTTCTTAATCCTATCATTCTTCCACTTAACTAAGAATTCAGTAATTTTTCGTTCCATTTATTGTAGCCTCCTTACATCTTTCTTACTTAATTATATATTTTTATAACCCTTAAGTCAATCAAAAAGAGTAGAAAATTTATTCTACTCAATTAATTAAATATTATCCAAATTATCCATTAAAAGAAAATCTTTAAGTTTAATATGCTTAACATTTGCAGTTGAATAATCAAAATCATCATTCGTTATTATTATTTTCTTGCTATCATTGTCCAAATTATTAAATACTCTAAATTCTCTTTCATAATTTTTTTCCTCAACTATAGTGTAAGCAACCTGTATATAATATTTCTTATTATTTTTAATCGCAAGAAAATCAATTCCTTTATCATCATTGTTAAAGACTTTTACTTCATAGTCCATATATAATAATTCATTATAAACGATATTTTCAAGATTATGAGTTAAATCAAATCTACCTGATAACTGTCTTATAGAATTTAACGATACATCAGCATCATATAATTTGAAATAATACTTTAAATCTTCTTTAGTTTTAGTATTAAATGGAGCTATCTTATCTATTATAAAAGCCTCTTCCAAATGATCCAAATAACTTATAATTGTATTAATAGAGCCACTTATCTTTTCACCCTTTAAATATGTTTCAATACTTCTAGTAGAAAAAACTCTACCATTAGACTTTAACACATAATCAACTATTCTTTTAAATAAATTTTCATTCTTAATATTATACCTATTAATTAAATCATTATATATAATAGTATTATTTAAATCACTTAAATACCTATTCCTAGCATCATCAGTATTAAACTCAAATCTTTTAGGAAAACCGCCCCAAATAAGATAATCCATAATACTTGCCTCAATTCCAAGCTCTTTACTATATTCTAATATTTCTTTATAAACAAATGGTCTTACTCTAAAAGAAACATATCTTCCAGAAAATTCTCTAGATAAAATCTTAGAATTAGATCCAGAAATAAAAACTGAATTATTATGAAGTCTTAAAGTTTTACATGCCTTTTGCCAATTATCAATTTCTTGAATTTCATCAAAAAACAAATAAGCTTTACCACTTTTTTTATGTTCATCGACATATTTTAATAAACCATCACAATTACAAATACTAGAAGATAATATTTCATCTTCAAAATTAAGGTAAATAATATTATCACTTTTTTTAGCTATTTCATCTCTTATTTCTTCAAGAATAACAGACTTACCACATCTACGTATACCAGTAATAATCTTTATCAAATCAGAATCATAAAATTCTCTTATTTTTTCAATATAATGTTCTCTAATTATCATTTTAATCACCATTATAATTATACTGAACAATTTTTAGATTAAATGTAAAATTGTTCAATTGCCTAAATAAGTAATCCTAGCATATCCATTACCTGAATGTCCTACTGCAGTAGAACCATCTGGTTGAGGCTGTCCTACATATTCTTCCTTTTCAGTAGTCCAGTTATATCCTGCTCCATCTATCATTACTGTATCTGTAAATATATAGTTACTATAATGGTAAGAACATGTTATATCTGTTGTTCCATCTGTACAAGTATTACCACTAGAATCCATTCTTTGTTTTATATTATCTTCAGTTGAATCTTCTGTTATTGCTACACATCCATTATGTCCTGAAATGAAAGATGATCCTCCGCCACCACCATGACCTGTACCGCCAACAGTTGTTCCACCACCAGGACCACCTCCATAATAACCAGAACCGCCACCACCAGCACCAACTAGACTTGAATAATTAATTGAATTTCCGCCAACTCCAAATGTGCCTGATGTGGATAAATTATTTTCAGTTACAATTATTCCTGCACCTAGACCTAGATTTTTTCCAACTTTTCCACCAGAAGTTTGTGTTGCACCAAATCCATAGCATTCAAGATCACCATGAGCTTGATAGTAATTTCCATTATATCCTTTTAGACCACCTGCAATGCTATTATTATCACTATATGAATATATTCCATCTCCGCCGCCTCCGCCAGCAACAAGAATTCTAGATTTTAATGAATTAAAGTTATTCCAACTTCCACCATTTAATCTGACATCTGTAGCTCCACCACCGCCAGCACCTTGATTATGTTCTGTACTATAAACTTTTTGAGGTTCTAAATACCCTGTTTCATTATCATTGCCTAACAAAGTTCCATAACCACCAGAACCGCCACCATTAAAAGAAACTAAAAAATCATATTTTCCCGTTTGGCCAACATAAACATAGATTATTTTATCTTTATCAATTTTTAGTATTCCAGATACATATGCACCAGTTGAATATTTACCATATCGACCAGGAATCTCAGGTTCAGAGTTATTCCACGTGTAAGAATCTCTTGCTACTCCTCCACTTGCTCCCCAAAGTTCAATTTTATATTTTCCAGTTTTAGGTACTATAAAGGTTTGTTTTCCTCCGGTGTAATCAAAATTATAGATTCCACCAGACTTGATTGCTATTTTATTTTTACTGTTAATAGATTTTGTGAATAAAGCATTACTACTGCCAATTATTCTTATACAATTAACTATTGTTAATACTGAAAATATAACTATACTTGTTTTTAATATTTTAATTATATTTTTTTCTTTATTATTCATCATAATCACCATTTATTCTTTCTGTCGAGATTCGACTTTTATTATAAATTTAATTATAGCATACTTTAATTAAATTGTGGTGATTAAAGTGAAAAAAATTTATGATGAAAACAATATTTATCAGAATATAGGTAACAATTTAAAGAAACTATATTCTAAAATTTCAGATAAAAATTATAAAAACAAAACTGATAAACTAGAAATGGTAAGTTCAGAAATAGGTATATCAGCATCTTTCCTACAACATATTATAAATGGAACAAATAAAAATCAAAGACCATCTCTTCCAACTTTAGTCGCTATATGTAATTATTTTGAAATAAATATTGATGAATTACTAAAAGATAATAATCAAAAAGGCTAATAGTTAATCACTCTATTAGTCTTTTAAAATTTAATAAATTTCTTATTGACAATCATATATCTTATCTATTACTATAATTAACAAGAAGTATTAAACTGTTTAAGTGTTCTCCTAACTTAAATATCATTAAGAAAGGAAAGAACTCTTATATTTAAAATAAACAAGAAGAATTTTTTAATAACTATACTTGTATTAATTGATTTATTACAAGCTGCAGCTTTGATTATTCTTGCTTTATAAGGCTAAGAGTTTGGTTGAATATAAAAATCGCACTTAAATAAAGTGCGATACCATAAACAATATGGAGAACACCGAAAAGTTTGATGCTTCTCTTTTTTTATGTTCTTCCAATCACTAAATTATTAATGAAATAAGAGAAATTAATATTGAAGATTAATAAGAAAAATCTTTTAAATATAATCCCACCAGATTATAACTTTTTTGAATTCTCCAATTCATTATATGCAAGAATTCTCTTGCTATTTAAATATTAACATAAATAAGTTTATATTTCAAGTAAGAAAAAGAAGTCCAATTATTTAGACTTCTGTAAAGTAACCTTAGTAGTACGTTCTTTTTTATCTCTTAAATAAGTTATTTCAATAGTATCACCAGGTTTATACTTATAAAGTTCATATCTTAAGTAAGCTATATTCTTAACTTTTTCTTTATTAATAGCAGTTATAATATCACCTTTTTGTAAATCAGATCTAGCCGCTCCAGATCCTTTAGAAACATCAATTACAACAACACCATCAGTAGAACCATCTGTAATATCAATACCGCTTCTATATAGATATGTAGTATCAGTAACATTAAGCATAGAAATACCTAAAACTGGCCACTCTATTTCTTTTCCCTGCTCTAGATTCTCAATATGACTCATTGCATATTCAATTGGAATAGCAAATCCCATACCTTCAATTTCTTGATCTACAAGTTTCATTGAAACAATGCCAATAACTTCACCATTACTATTAAGAAGTGGTCCTCCAGAGTTACCAGGATTTACCGCAGCATCTATTTGTAAAACTTTCATAACATAATCAGATGTTTCACTATTATTTCCAACTGAAACAGACACCATTCTATCTTTTCCAGAAAGAATACCAGATGTAACAGTTCCTCTATACTCATATCCCATAGGAGTACCAATAGTAAATATAGTATCACCTACTTTAGACTTTTCACTAGAAGATATTATTGCAACACCCTTGATCTTATTCTTATCCATTCTAATAACAGCAAGATCAAGATACTCATCAGACCCAAGAACCTTACCTTCTACTTCAGAGTCATCACTCATAACAAGAACAATCTTATTGCATCCATCAATAACATGTTCGTTTGTCATAACATATGCATACTTATCATCTGCCTTATAAACAAAACCCGTTCCAGTAGAAGACATATCATTACCCTTATATCCTTCTATCATTACAACAGAGTCTTTAGCCTTATCAACACTAGATGCTAGACTATTTTTTTCTATTATAGTCTTACCACTATAGTTCTTAATTACATTATTAGTAGAACCACCATTATTAAATAATCCAGTATACTTATAAAGTAATCCAACAATTAATATTCCTATTACTATACCTAAAACAATGTACAGAATTTTATTCATTTTCTTCATCTGTTATATAACTCCTTTCTATATTCATAATATCACTCCAGTTAGAAGGAAATCCCATCTTTCTAAGTACTTTATCAACACTTATTGTATGAAGGTTATGACTAAGCTCATCAACAACATGTTCTATTTCAATAATCATGTTTGTAAATTCATCACCTCTTAACATATCCTTCATTATAATTATTAGTGCATATAAATCATTCTTACCATATATATATTCGCCATCTTTTTTTTCTATGTCTAATACCCTATGAAAAATAGTATCATCAATAGACTTCTGTGATCTATTATCAAATAAAATATCTTCATGAGCACATAAGTTTCTATAATTAGCAAGAATTGGTAAATAAGTAATTAAAGTATTTTTATCAATATGATAAACATCTGCAATAGCTTTCTGATCTTCTGGCTTTAATATTGAATACATCTCGCATACTATTCCAAACGATAAAACTTTAACAAGTATCCATAAAGGAATATATCCGTAATTATTAGCATAATGAAGTGTAGCAGAATGTTCTCTTCCATTTATTCTTATCTGTCTTTTCATCTTAGAAATTAAATCTTTAACTTGCCTTCTTCTTTCAGGATCACTTGTAAAGTTTTTCTCTTTCAAATAATCTTTCTCTTTATAACCATACTTCTTAGAAAGTTGATAAGAAGAAATAGACTTTAAGTTATTCTCAATAACAAGTAAATTCTTAAATAGTATATTTCTAAGCTTTCTATCAAACAAGAACATACTATAAAGCTCTTCAAAAGTAGTGCCTTCTTTGTATCTTCTATCCTCTTCAGACACAAGAAATAAATGTCTATATCCATTTAAAAAGAAATAATTTTCTCTTAAAAGAATATCTTTAGCATACTTTTCATTCCGAATAACAAGACCCTTATACTCAAGAATCTTTATTTGTTCATCCAAACTCTTAAATCTTTTCTCAATCATCTAATCACCACTTACTATATGATTATACCATATTTTTATAAATAAAATGTGAAATATTAATGAAATTATGTAAAGAAAGGAAAAGAAATATAAAACATTGTCATCTAGCAAAGTATTGAAAAATAAGGGTAAAAATAAGATCCTGGTAAATCTGACATGCATCCTATTTTTTACAAGAAAAAAAGTAGATCGCAAAAATCTACTTTTGAGAGTCATAAATTATATCATCCATACTCTTTGTTACATCTTCTTTTGAATATCTTTTAGATGCATTATTAATTTCTTCTTCGGCTTCCTTTAAACACTTATAAATATACTCATTTATATCTTTATTCTTCATATTACTCACTAACCTCTTTTAATCTTTCTAATGCTTTATCAGCATCTCTATTAAGAGAAAGAGTAGAATTAAGATATTCAATATAACTATCAAGTTCTTCAGTAAAACGCTTCATTTTAGATGTATTTGCACTTCCCATATTATTAAGAATTATTTTTAAATTGTCATTAGCAGCCTTAAGTGTATTAGAAAGTGATTCAAAATCTTCATACTTTAAATTACCTATCATTTAGAATCACTACCTTCCGCTGCAAGCTCAACTGCATCACTTTTATATTCTTCTAAATTATTAATCATATTAATATTATCATTATCTTGATAATTAGTCTTTAAAGACTCTAAACAAGTAAATATAATATTAACCATTTTTTGATAATTTTCCATGTTACTCATAATATCACCTACACTAAAATTATTTTTGAAGCATTCTTTAAATCTGTATCTTTAACAAGAAGCTGAAAATCATATTCTTTACCAGTATCTTTACTATAAAAGTTGCTATCATCTTTTATTTCATAGCCAATCATTTCTTCTAATGATTTTTCAATGATAGATTTTATAGTACCAATTCTTTTATTAATTGGAATAAAGATATCATACTCTCTTTCATATTCAGGAAGATAAAGTTCAATAAGTATTTTATTTTTATCCATCGTATATATCTCCTTCCAAAAGCTTAATTATAATAGGGCGACTCTTAACAAGAAGTACTCCAAATCCTGAATCAAGCTCTCCTCTAAGTTCACTTGGACTACTAGCAAGTTTAAGAGTAAACTGATCAAGTATTCCACTACCAAGCCATAACACATTAGATAAATCAAGATTATCTTTAAGCCATAACTCAAATGATAAGTTCTTAACTTTATCTATATTATCAACAATAACAAGCTTTAAATTATCTCTATCACCAATTGTTTTTAATGCATCAGTAAATGCAGTCTTAACAGCAGGATCAAGCTTAGAAAGTAAATCAGTAAATCCAACAAACATAATAGTATTAACACTATCATTTTTAGAAATTGTATTAGTTAACTCTTTAACAGAATCATCAAATGAATCACTAATAACGTCATATGAATCAGTTTCATACATAATATCCATTGTATCAAATACTGTTACATTATTACCATCAATCATAGAAAGAGTTGTAGCAAGATTATTTATAAAGTCAGGGTATTCATCAACTGATGTACCAGTAACAGTATAAACTTTCTCTTTATCCATATTAACCGCAGCAATTCTTAAAGAATCTTTTTCAATACCAAGTGGAACAGTTGTAAATGTACCAATTGCATTCTTAACAGTATCTTGAGTAATATTTGCAGGTAGAACTGGTATTCTAGGAGCACGAGTTTTAAATATTCCATTTAACTTTTTACAAACAACTTTAACATATTCACTTAACTTAGCATTAGGATAAGCATAAGCAGTTTGGAACTCAAATAAATCCTCTCTATTAACAAGTCCTCTACCATAAATCTTAGATGGATACTTCTTATGAACATTACCAAGAATTGCAGAATAGTCACTTTCATCATTAAACTGAAGAACAATATTTTGTGGGAAGTTCTGTCTTATTCTATATCTTAAAGATGTTGTAGTACCTGCTGTAACAACAAACTCTATTCCATACTTGTTCGCTTCTCTTGTAAGAGTAGAAAGATCATCCGTATAAGCATCAAATGTTTCACTAAATGCATCATAGTTATTAATAACAACAACAATTATTGGAAGAGTCTTACCACTATGTTTGATATAGAAATCATAATCTCCGTTATAATCAACAAATAACTTCTTACGTTCTTCAAGCTTTCTATTAAGCATCTTAAGAAGATTAGCAACCTTTTCTTCATCAGTTGAAAGAATAATATCACCAACTTGAGGAGCATCTTTAAAGTTTCTTAAAGTTTCAGCACCAAAATCCATAATATAAAGGTTAACCTCATCAGGAGAATGATCTGTTATAATACTATAAATCATTGTAGTAAGAGCAAGCTCCTTACCAGATCCAGCACTACCATAAATAATTGCACTACCTTCTCTAGAAAGAGGAAGAGTAAGTAAATCTTGTCTCTGATTATTAGGATCATCAAGTTCACCAATTATTGGATTAATATCATGTAAAAGAGGTGTATAATTATATTTTTTCTTAAGATCTTCAACAAATATTTCAGCAGGAATCTTAGGAAGCCATAAACGTCTAGCATACTTATTTTCCTTTTTAGCCTCATCACAAATATACTTAACGATATTAGTAATTTCTTCACCCTGTGCTACTAACTTAACTTTTCTATTAGTACTATCTATACTTCTAATAACATTACCAACATCATCAATAAAATCGATTCTCTCATCAATCTTTGTTTGAGACTTTTCTTGTGGATAATATTTAGCACCAGTCCATGCAGACTGACCCATTGCAAATAGTTCATTATAACCAACTTGTAAATAGAATCTACCAGTTTCCTTTAAAGCAGCAGCAACTGGAGACTTAATCATATCCATAGAGTCAGATCTGTCTTGAACCTTTAAACAAATTCTGAATTTAGAGTTAGACCAGATCTGATCATCAACAACACCAGCAGGCTTCTGAGTTGCAAGAATTAAGTGAACACCTAAGGAACGACCAATACGTGCAGTAGATATAAGTTCATCCATAAAGTCAGGCTGTTGATCTTTAAGTTCTGCAAATTCATCAGATACAATAATCAAATGTGGAATAGGTTCCTTTACAAGACCTTCTTTAAATAAAGTCTGATACTTATAAATATCAATAGTACTTTCATTTAAAGCATCACGTGTTTCATTAAACTTCTTTTGTCTTCTTCTAAGCTCACTTTGAATAGATGCTAAACTTCTGTAAATTTCTGCAGTATCAAGGTTTGTAATAGTTCCAGCAAGATGAGGAAGACGAAGACCTGTTTCTTTATTTTCAAAGGCACCAGCAAGTCCACCACCTTTATAATCGATAAGAATAAAACTAACTTCTTCTGGACTATAATTAAGAGCCATAGAAAGAATATAAGTAATAATAAGTTCACTTTTACCAGAACCAGTCATACCAGCAATTAAGCCATGTGGTCCATGAGCTTTTTCATGTAAATCGAGTTTAAATAGTTCTCTATTCTTATCAACACCAATAGGAGCTTGAAGTGTCTTAGTAGGATTACTATTCTTCCATTTATTAAGTATATCCAGCTGCTCTACTTTACCACATTTATACATTTCAAGAAAACTAATCATATTAGGAAGTTCACTATTTTCTTTAGCAGTTTCAACAGGAATATTTGCAAGTACTTTAGCAACCTGATACATATCTATATTAGGATCATAATCTGCAATAAACTCTTTCTGCTTATTAGAAACAATCTCATTTTCAAACACACCAGATTTAGCATCATTAATGCTTATAAATGTATGACACTCATTAGGAAGATTAGCAAGTCTATTATTAATAATTGTCATACTAAAACCACTATTAACACTAGCATCACATATATCCTTTATAATTTCAAGTTCACGTACTTGTTTAAAATCATCAATAATGATAAAGAAATAAGGTGAAAAATTCTTATAATTTTTTTCATCATCGCTTAATGAAACAGTTCCTTCATCATCATTTGATGTTTCAGTTCTTTCTTGGAATACTTGTTCAAGAGCTAAACTAAGCTCTTTCGCCTCATCATTATTAGTAGAGAAAAATCTCATAGTTCTAGAATTATTCCATACATGAGGCATAGTCTTAAGATATTCCCATCTGCTTTCATTCTTAGAATTAGTAAATATAACAATTTTTAAATCAGTATAACTATGAAAAGTAACAAGCTGTAAAATTAAACCATCAATAAATGCGTTTTTCTGTTTCCCTTCTCCAATAATTGCAGTTATATTGTTATTAACAAAAGATAAATTAATAGGAACATTTTCAAGTGTCTTAGACTCTTTACCTAAGTCATTAACAAGTTTCATTAAATCATCTTCTTGCAGAGTAAATCTAGCTTCAGGATATTTAACACTACCACTAAACTCCTTATTACCAAGTCCAAGTCTTAAATCAAGAAAATCGCTTTGATCAATTTCTCTTTCCCATAGATTTCTTTTTCTTCCAACAGCAATGTTATATACCTCACCCAAGGATATATAATTTTCCTCTAAAACTTTCTTTTCATTTTCCATCTCAGTATGAATCTTTTCTCTTTTAGATTCAATATACTTTCTATACTTATCTTGTCTTAACTTTTCTTGCTTCTTAACCTTTCTCTTTTGAAATCTTCTATTAAGTAAAGGCCACATAATCATTGAAACAAGCATAAGAACGCACATAACAATTTGAATAGATGCTCCACTATTATTACCAGATGATAAGCTAAATAAAGATCCATACCCCATAAATAGTGAAACCATTCCCATACTAAGCATAGGACCAATTACATATAAAAGTGGTGTATCATCAGCTTCGTTTTTAGCAGGAGGAGCATCAATTGTTATTGAAACAGGCTCTATTCCAGCTTTAAATCTAGGAGATCTAAAGAAATAATCTTCTTCATTATAAAAATCAATAACCTCTTCCTTACTATTACCTTCATCTATTGGAGGTTGTACTCTAGGATGTTTTATTTTAAATACACTATTATCCAAACTAACTAAAGAACCAATATTATTAATAATTAAAGAATTACCAACAGGTATAATCTTTAAACCCATTATAAAAATAATATCGCCATGATAAATTCTAGAATTAACCGCTAATCTATCATTAACATAAGTTCCATAACTAGTGCTATAATTTTCTAAATACCAAGTACCATTCTGATATATAAGTCCTGCATGTTTAGGAGATATTAAAGGATAATTATAATTAATCGCACATCCTCTTCCATTACCAATAATAAGTCTAGTGCCTTCCTGTACTTCAACTCTTACATTCTCTTCTCTATCAGGAGATGCATAAAGCATCATAAAATTATTTTCATTATTAATTCTTAAAAAATATAAATTATGTTCCCTAAGAGCAATAGAATCAATAACAGTTTTATTAGCAATTATTTTAGTCTCAAAATTACTCTTTAAATATAAATCACCATCATGAGGCTCAACACTTACAAGATTTCTAGTATTACCCAGTCCATCAGTATCAGTAATCCAAAAAATCCCGTTAAGATTATCGGGTAATCTAAAATTATATATTTTTGTACGCTTTATAAGTCTAAGTATCATTTTGTCACCCCAATTAGTATAAAAGTATATAATATACCCTTTCTACTTTTCTTCCATCTTAATTATATTATTAATATAATCTTTTTTCAAGATAAACTTAAAACAAAAAAGAAAATATAAAAAGCAAATTAAAAACTTTGACACTTGTAAATAATAAATGCTCGCAAAGCATTGAAAAATAAGGATAAAATAATACTTTTATATCATCAACTGTCAAAGATTAAAATCAAAAAAAAAGACATAAAGTCTTAATTATTTATCCTTATTATTTCTTAAATCATCAAAAGAACAAAGCTTACCTTCTAATGTCTTATAAATAGTATCCGCTCCAAGAAAACTAAATAGCCCAACCCATAAACTTTCAGGAAACTTAACACTAGAAAAACTCTTACAAAATATAAGCCCAACAATCATATTAACAAGTAAATTATAAAACATTAAATATTTAGATGATTTAAAAAACTTCTTAGTCTTCTGAACAAAAGCACAAGTAACTGCAGAAAGAGCAACTGAAGTAATAAGAAGTTCTTGCAATAAATTTAATTTCAACATAATATCACTTAATAAAATATATGCTAAAAATTTAAAAAAGTTACAAAAAATCTTGAAAGAATAAACTTCCAAGATATAAAGAAACAATATATTAACGTTTTGAGAACTGTGGTGCTCTTCTTGCTTTCTTAAGACCAGGTTTCTTACGTTCTTTCTTACGTGGATCACGAGTAACAAAACCTGCAGCTTTTAAAATCTTTCTAAAACTATTTTCTGAATCAGCTGGTGTAGTTTTATCATAATCAAGTAATGCTCTAGTAATACCTAAACGAATAGCTCCTGTTTGACCGGAATATCCGCCGCCTTTAACAACAGCATTAACATCAAACATTTCATTAGTTTTAGTTGCAACTAATGGTTGACTTAAATCCATTACTTCGATATCAGATGGAAAATATTCTTTAACATCTTTTCCATTAACTGTTATCTTACCTTTACCAGGTGTTAAAGTAACTTTAGCTATACTTGTTTTTCTTCTACCAGTTCCATAGTATTTACTTTCTTCTTTTGCCATTATTTAACCTCCATAACTTCTGGTTTTTGTGCTTCATGCTTATGTTCAGGTCCAGCATATACAAATAACTTTCTATACATACTCCTACCTAAACGATTCTTAGGAAGCATACCTCTTACAGCACGTCTTACCATTTCTTCAGGATATCTTTCTTGCATTTCTCTTGCAGTTCTTTCTCTTAATCCTCCTGGATATTGTGAATGATTGTAATAGATTTTCTTATCTAATTTGTTACCAGTTAAAAGTGCTTTTTCAGCATTAACTATAATAACATAATCACCACAATCAATATGAGGTGTATAAGTAGGTTTATTCTTACCTCTTAATACACTAGCAGCTTTGCTAGCAACACGTCCTAGTGGTTTACCTTCAGCATCGATAACATACCACTTACGTTCTACTGTTTCTTTTTTTTGCATATAACTTGTCATAATTTTTTCTCCTTTTCAACTTAACCTTCGCATCCCATTACGAAAGTTTGTGGGGATAATTAAATGTACCGATTAAAATTATACTAAATAATCCCTTTAAAATCAAGCTTTTTAGCCTATTTTCTCGAAAGAATTGTCCTTAAACTCAATATTTTCAAGATAAAGTCCTTCTGCTTTTGCAGTAAGTCCTCCACACCTTACTTTGCTATCAAGAATTTCTTTTACTCTTATAGGTTTATCTTTACCCTGACCAACTCTTAAAAGTGCTCCAACTAAGTTTCTAACCTCATATCTCATAAAGCCATTTCCAGTAAAAATAAATATTAAAGTGTCACCTTTTCTCTCAATACTAGCATCACTAATTACCCTAACACAATTATCTTTATCCACATTATCTGTTACAAAAGCTCGAAAATCATGCTCTCCAATAAAATATTTAATAGCATCAGCAATTGCTTCAACATCAAGTTTGTAACAATATTGATAAACATAGTTTCTTTTTATGGGATCATACTCTCCCATATTTAAATAATACTTATAAGTTTTTTCTTTAACCTCGTATCTAGCATTAAAATCATCTCTAACATTATAAACATCTATTACATGAATGTCTTCTGGAAGATTACTATTTAATGCTCTTTTAATTCCT
Source organism: uncultured Eubacteriales bacterium (assembly GCA_900319955.1). Classification (GTDB taxonomy): domain Bacteria; phylum Bacillota_I; class Bacilli_A; order RF39; family UBA660; genus UBA2730. The sequence continues at coordinate 50,518 of ONQM01000015.1, forward strand.
TTTAATGTAGCATTAATACTTAAATCAAAATTAGCGTACTGGCACTTAGCATGAACACCCTTATCAGTTCTACCTGTTGCATTTATTTTAACAGGACTATTATTTAACTTAGATGCGGCATTCTCCAAACATCCTTCAACAGTTCTTAGTCCCTTTTGTTTTTGAAATCCAGAAAAAGAACTCCCATCATAAGAAAACTTAATTAAATAGCGCATAAAATCCTCCTATACATGTTTATATATATCTTTGATAATATCTCTAACATCTCTATGATAATCAATACCAGCTCCCATCTCTCTAGCTTTATAAGTAAAGAGTACTGTATCAGGAACCTCTATATTATTTTGAATAAGAAGTGGAGCATCCTGAAATACTTCTTTAGTATCTCCTTCTTTAAAATAATTAGAAGTAATAATTATAGAATAAGATGCATACTTATATAACTTTTCCACATCTCTTGTTAATAAAATAATTCCAATATTATATTTATCATTTAATTCCATTAAAAGTCTATAAATCTTTTTTTCAAGTTTAACATCAAAAAAATCAAAATAATTTACAAAAATTAACTCTTTAGGATTATTTAGTAGAGAAAGAGCAAGAGATGCTAAACATCTTTCTGTGCTTGATAAACTAGATATACTTTTATGAAGAACATTCTCTTTTAATGAAACAATTTTTAAAGATCCAAGTATCTTTTTATAAGGATCCTTTAAATTTAAATTATTAACTTCTATATAATAATTCATATATTCTTCTAAAGTATTAAATAAAGATAAATCTATATCATTCTTAATAATAGAAATATCCTTAAGAGAATTAACCCTATTTTTCTTAGTAACCCTAACTCCATTAATAGAATACACTTTAAAAGATGAAAAAAAATTACTATCAGAATAAATACCACTTATCACTCCATCAGGGACTTTAAATTTTTGACTACTATTTTTAAAAACTATTTCCATAAAGCATTAACCATCCTATCAATATCATCAATCATATCACCAATTAAATTATAATCTATAAGTTTATCAGATAAATCATAAATAAAAGGTAGATCTAAAGAACATTTGTTAAGCTTATTATCTTCCCTTAATATTTTATCTCTTTCTCCATTTAATACAATCTCACCTTTATAAAGAACATAAATATAATCTGTATATGTAATAGGTAAAAGATTAGAAGAAGAAATAACTATTGTAACACCATATTCTTTATTTAAAATATTAAAAATATTTTCAAAAGCTTTTCTTTCTTTTTTTGTATTAAAAGTACATAAATTATCAATTAAAAGGCACTTAGGATCACTAATTAAAGATAGACCTACTAATACCTTATCCTTATTAAATTTATTTAAAGAATTAAAATCACAAAGGGTAACGTCTGCTATATCACATATATTAATAATATCTTTATACTTCTTAGTTATGTCTTCATTTTTAACTTTATTTTTTAAATTTTTAAGAAATATATCTTCAACATTACCATAAAAAATAACTTTACTATTTAAATCAATATACTTAATATTATCAAATAAAACATTTCTATTTAATGAACTATACTCTTTACCAGAATATTTAATAACAACATTTGTACTTATAAGTCCACCAATTATTTTTAAAAGCGTAGACTTACCAGAAAGAGATGGACCAGCAATTAAATTATAAGAGCCATCATATATCTTAATACTTAAATTCTTAAATAATGTACTATAATCTAAATTGTCGATTTCAATTAAAGTATTTTTTTTAGACATACTACCCACCTCGTCAATTTAATATTATAAAGTATTTTCCTTATAAAGAAAAGAAAAAAATCAAAAAAAAGATCTCAAATGAGACCTTTTTAATATGCAATAATTTTATTACTTAATAATTTCAGTAACAACACCAGCACCAACAGTATGTCCGCCCTCACGAATAGAGAACTTAGTACCATTTTCTAGTGCGATTGGATGTATTAACTCAACTTCAAAGTTAACATTATCACCAGGCATTACCATTTCAGTACCTTCAGGTAAATCAATTACACCAGTAATATCAGTAGTTCTGAAATAGAATTGTGGACGATAATTTGTGAAGAATGGAGTATGACGTCCGCCTTCTTCTTTAGTTAATACATAAACTGATGCTTTGAACTTAGTATGTGGAGTAACTGATCCAGGTTTAGCTAGAACTTGTCCTCTTTCTACTTGTTCACGAGAGATACCACGAAGAAGAACTCCTGCATTATCTCCAGCTTCAGCATAGTCTAGTTGTTTTCTAAACATCTCAATTCCAGTTGCAACTGTCTTTTGAGTAGGTTTAATACCAACAATTTCAACTTCATCATTAAGATTTAATTTACCACGTTCAACACGTCCTGTAACAACAGTACCACGA
>ONQM01000009.1 GCA_900319955.1 uncultured Eubacteriales bacterium
AAGATTTATTATACTTCTAGATATATAATAAATCAAAAAATATTATAGAAAGGGATCAATCAAATAGATTAATATTTCTATAAGATTGATTATACGTGACTTTATGGATAAGAGAAAAAAGATTAGTATTTTATCATTACATTTAAGTTATGGTGGTATTGAAAAGTGTGTAGCATCCCTTGCAAATATATTAGCTAGTAAATATGATACAGAAATAATTTGCACATATAAACTTGGAGATGCACCAGCATTTTATATTGATCCTAGAGTTAAAATAATTTATCTTTTAAATGAAAAACCAAATAGAAAAGAATTTAAAGAAGCAGTTAAAAAGCATCATTTCATTAGAGCTTTAAAAGAAGGTATTAAAGGATTTAAGATATTAAACTTAAGAAAAAGTACTATGATTAACTTTATAATTAATTCAGATAGTGATGTAATAATATCAACAAGAGATTTATTTGATGATATGCTTGGAACTTATGGTAAAAAAGATTGTTTAAAAATAGGTTGGGAACATAATCATTATCATGATAATATGAAATATGCAGAAAATGTAGTAAGATCATGCTCTAAACTTGATTATTTAGTACTTGTTTCAAATAGTTTAAATGCTTTTTATAATGGAAGATTAAGAAATACTAATTGTAAGACAGTATTTATTCCAAATATTATTGAATATATTCCTAAGGAAGATGATATATCAAAATTAAAAAATCATAAACTAATATCAGTTGGTAGATTATCTCATGAAAAAGGATATTTGGATTTAATTAAAATATTTAACATTGTTCATCATGATTATCCAGACTGGACTCTTGATATAATAGGCGATGGTGATGAAAGAGAAAAAATAGAGAAACTAATTAAAAAAGATAATTTAGAAGACTCTGTAACACTACATGGGTTTAGGGATAAAGACTATATATATTCGCATTTACATGAAGCATCAATATACTTAATGACAAGTTATACAGAAAGCTTTGGAATAGTACTTTTGGAAGCAATGAGTGAAGGACTTCCATGTATTGCATTTTCATCTGCTGAAGGAGCAGGCGAGATAATAACAAGTGGAAGTAATGGTTATTTAATTAAGAATAGAAACTTTGGAGCATACATAAAAAAGATAGAAGACTTAATAGAAAACTATGATGTAAGAAGAAAAATAGGCTTAGAAGGAAGAAAGACAGTTAGACACTATTCACCTGAAACAGTTAGTAAAAAGTGGTTTAAACTAATAGAGAAGAAGTGATTAAAATGCAGAAAGTAATGTTTGTATCATCAACTGGTGGACATTTAAATGAATTATTAAAATTAAAAGACTTATTTAAAAAATATGACTATTCAATAGTTACAGAAGGTGTTAAAAACAATAAGCATTTAAAAAAAGAATATAAAAATGTTTCTTTTCTTTTATATGGAACAAAAGATCATATGGCAACATATCCATTTATTTTACTTTGTAATGCTTTCATATGTCTTTTTATTTATTTAAGAAGAAGACCAAACTACATTGTAACTACTGGAGCACATGTGGGAGGCCTTATGGCACTTATTGGAAAGCTATTTGGAAGTAAAGTAATATATATTGAAACATTTGCAAACATTCATACAAAAACAATAACAGGAAAACTAGTATATAAATTTGCAGATTTATTTATTGTTCAGTGGAAAGATATGCTAAAACTTTATCCGAATGCAACGTTAGGAGGCTGGATTTTCTAATGATATTTGTAACACTAGGAACACAAGATAAAAGTTTTAAAAGACTTTTAAAAGATGTTGATAAAGAAATAGAAAAAGGAAATATAAAAGAAAAAGTTATAGTACAAAGGGGATTTACTAAATATAAATCAAAAAATATGGAAATGTTTGATTTAAAGAATCCTGAAGAAATAGATGAGCTTATAAGAAAAGCAAGTATTGTAATAACTCATGGTGGAGTAGGTTCAATTATAGGCTCACTAAAATATGACAAACCTGTTATCGCTGCACCAAGACTTTCTAAATACAAGGAGCATACAAATGATCACCAAAAGGAAATTGTAAATGAATTTGAAAAAGAAGGCTATTTAATTGCATACAATGAAGGTGATGATTTAGGAGAAAAAATTAAGATTGCTAAAAAGTTTAAACCAAAAAAATATAAAAGTAATAATAAGAAGTTTGTAAAACTTATAGATGATTATATAAAAAAAACTGATAGTAAAAGCTTTGTAAATAAGTATCCATATATTTACATTATAATATTAATAATTATAGTCATTCTTATAATATTTTGATATAATAAATAAAGTAGCATAGGAGATAAAGATGAAGAAAAAAGTAGTACTTATAGTTGTATTTATTTTAATTGGACTATTTATAATTATAAATATTTTTAGTTTTGCAAAAGATAAAAGTAATTCTAAGAAAGCTATGGATATAATAAAAAATGATTATAATAAATTTTGGAGTGATGCAAAATCATTTGGAGAAAAAAGAGATTACATATATGATAATATATTTGGATCAGATTATGCAGAAAATTTTAAAAATAACTATAAATACTATTATGATTATTTTGATTCATATAAAGTTAATGTTAATAAAATAAAAAAAGATAGTAAAAACCTAGATAAATATTGTAATGGAATATACTATACTAAAAAAAGTATAAATACTAAGTGTCAAACTTTTATAGAAAATTATGAATTAGTTATAAACTACTATGTACTTGATGTAAAAAGATTTAATGTAATAATAGATGAATATAATAATTATTTAGAAAAAGAAAATTTAAAAGAAAAAAAACTATCTAAATATAATTCTCAATATAAATATATAGATTATAATAAAGATGGAAAAATGAGTGGTAAGGAGTAACAGATGTTTTTTAAGTTTAAGCCAAAGAAGAATTTATTTAAAAAAGAAAAAGAAAAAACTAAAAAGAAATTAATTATCTTTGTTAGTGTTTTAGTAGTATTTTTTTCATCTTTTTTCTTCTTACTATATGGTCCATATAATGGATTTAGAAACTTTTGGATAACGAGTTCAATGACAACAATGACACATCAGTGGCTTGCTAAAATATTTTATAGTGATAAAGAAATAATGAAAGTACTTAAAAGTAATGGAATAATTGAGATTAGTGAAGCAACTAATACAAACTTAATAAGAGTAAAAAAATATAGTGGAAATGCTAAATTTTATAAAAACAAATATGAAGCAGAAATATTAAAAGACAGTGATGGAAAAGACTATAAAGTAATACCAATAAAGGGATTAAGATATCAAGGCTATCTGGTTGCAGTTTATGATCCTTCAAAAGTGTATGTTGGAGTTACAAACTATTTAAACGTAAAAGGTGAATTAATAACAACAGTTGCAAAAAGAGAAAATGCACTTATCGCAATAAATGGTGGAGGTTTCTATGATCCTGATTGGAACTCAAATGGAGCTATTCCTCATGGACCAGTAATAAAAGGTGGAAAACTAGTAAGCAACTTTCAAAAAGCTGGTATGGCAGGTGGAATAGTAGGATTCACAAATGATAACAAATTGGTACTTGGAAAGTGGAGTGGTGAAGAAGCGTTAAAACATGGAGTACGTGATGCAGTTGACTTTGGACCATTCCTAATAGTTAATGGAAAATCAAGCTTTGTTAAAGGAAATGGAGGATGGGGTGTTGCACCTAGAACTGCAATAGCACAAAGAAAAGATGGAATAGTCTTATTCTTAATAATAAATGGACGTCTTCCATCATCAATTGGAGCAGATATGAATGACTTATGCGAAATACTTGAAAACTATGGAGCATATAATGCAGCAAATATGGATGGAGGATCATCAACTGAGCTTGTAATAAACAACAAAATAATAAATCATCCAGTTGCGGGTGGTGTAAATGGGCTTAGAACTATGCCTACATTTTGGATGGTAAGGAGATAATATGTCTAAATTATATTTCAAATATGGTGCAATGAACTCGGGTAAATCAACAATTTTAATACAAACTGCATATAACTATGAAGAAACTGGCAAAAAAGTAATACTTATTAAACCAGCAAAAGACTTGAAAGCAAAAGATAAAGTTTCATCTAGAATAGGAGTTTCAAGAAAAGTAGATTATTTATTAAAGGAAGATGATTCACTTGTTAAAATTGCAGAAGATGAAAAAAATGTAAACTGTATACTTATAGATGAAGCACAATTCTTAACAAAAAAGCAAGTAGATGAAGCATCATACATTGCAAATGTCTTAGATATTCCTGTCTTGTGTTATGGATTAAGAACTGACTTTAAAGGAAATGGCTTTCCTGGATCTATTAGACTCTTAGAAATAGCAGATAAATTGGAAGAGTTGAAAACGATATGTTCAACACCTGGCTGCAGCAGAAAAGGAACATTTAATGTAAGATACGTAAATGGAAAAATTACTTGTAAAGGATCTCAAGTTGCAATAGATGGAAAAGATAATGTAACTTATAAATCAGTTTGTCCTAAATGCTTTTATGAACTTCAAAGCAAAAAAAAGATTAAATAAATTTGCAATATTATGAAACTGTGATATAATATTTGACAGAAAGGAGTGGGAAATAGTCCCACTCTTTATGTTTGGAAAGTGAGGTTTTATGAAAAAGGAAATTATAAGTAAAGTAGATCCTGCAATTAAAGATTTAGGTTTATTTGTAAGTGATGTATATGAAGATGACGAAGAAGGAGTTCATAATTTAAATATTGAACTTGATAGTGATAGCGTAATTGATGTTGAAAAAATAACAGCAGCATCTAAGATAATTAATAAAATAATTGATGATATGGATATTAAGCTTAATAATTACGTACTTGATATTCATTCAAAAGAAAAAGGAGAGATTAATAATGGCTAAGAAAAAGAAAGAAGAAGTGCTTGATCAAGGACAAGAATTCTTAAAAGCAGTTAATGGAATAACTAAAGAAAAGGGAATAGATCCAGAAGTTGTTTATAGCGCAATGGAGCTTGCACTTCAAAGTGCATATAAGAAAAACTTTAATACTAAATCAAATGTTAAAGTATTAATTAATAGGGATACTGGTGAAATAAAAGTATATTCTTATTTAACAGTTGTACCAGATGATAAAATGACTCGTGAAGAATATGAGGATAAATTATTTGAATCATATAGTAAGAGTGATGATATTGATGCAGATAAAACAGTTGAAGAAGAAAAAGAAGAAGAAAAAGAAATGGTTTTCTTTAATCCAGTTACAGATATTAAACTAACAGATGCTAAAAAATTAGATAAAAAGTTAGAAGTAGGAGATACAATTGATACAGAAGTAACTCCACATGATTTTGGTAGAGTTGCAGCATCAACAGCAAAACAAGTAGTAATTCAAAAAATTAGAGAAGCTGAAAGAAATAGTATTATGGGTGAATTTGGTGACAAAGAAGGAGAAATGCTTGTTGGAACAGTAGCATTAGAGGATGAAAACAACTACTATATAGATTTAGGTAGAACGAATGGTATACTTCCTAAAAAAGAAATAATACCAGGCGAAAAAATTGAAATGGGTAAATCTTTGAAAGTATATGTATCTAAAGTAGATAATAATGGTAAGAGTCTATTAATACTTCTTTCAAGAAGACATTATGGATTTGTTAAACGTTTATTTGAAAGTGAAATACCAGAACTTATTGATGGATCAGTTTTACTTTATAGTGTTGCACGTGAGGCTGGAGTTAGAAGTAAAGTTGCAGTTTACTCTGAGAACTTTAACATAGATCCAGTAGGAGCTTGTATTGGTGAAAAAGGAACTAGAATTGCAAATATCATTAAAGAATTAAATGGAGAAAAAATAGATATTGTTAAATATGATAAAGATCCAAGTGTATTTATAGCAAATGCACTTCAGCCTGCAAAAGATTTAACAGTAATAATAACAGATCCAAAGAAAAATGAAGCAGAAGTAATTGCAGATAAAGATAACTTCCCACTTGCAATTGGAAAAGGCGGACTAAATGCTCGTCTTGCAAGTCGTTTAACTAAATATAAAATTGATATTAAATCAACTGAGGATGCTGCAAAAAGTGGAATAAATATAAGAACTGAGGAATAAAATATGAAGGTAAAGAAGACTCCATTAAGGACTTGTGTTGTAACTCATGAACTTCTTCCAAAATCAGAACTTCTAAGAATAGTTGCAACAAAAGAAGGCGATGTCTTTCCAGATGAAACTGGTAAGAAAAACGGAAGAGGAGCATATATAAAGAAAGACTTAGATGTCTTAGAAAAAGCTATTAAGACTAGAGCACTTGAAAAAAAGCTTGGAGTTAAAATAGAAGAAAGTGTGTATGATGAAATAAGAAAAATAATAGAAAAATAGGAGGTGCTTAATTATGATGAGCTTACTTGATTATGCAAATGATGTAAATATAAGTATAGAAGAAGTAAAAAAACTTTGTGATAAACTTGGTATTAAATATGATAGTGATGATTATATGCTTAGTGATACAGAAATAACTGAACTAGATAATAGTTTAAGTACAAGTGGTGAAGAAACTGCACTATCAGAAGAAGAACAAGAAGAGGAAGAAATAGAAGATAAAGCAAATCTTCTAGCAGAAAGTACTCACATAGATTTAGATAATAATACAAGTTTTGAAAAGGTTAAATCTAGAACAAAAAGAGAAAAAGATGCTAGAAATAGTAATTTTAAAGCTCAACGTAAAAAAATATATAAACATCGTGAAAAACTAGAAAGTAATGAAAACAGTGTATCAGAAGATGTTGTACTTTATAAAGATGGTATGACAGTAGAAGAAATTGCTGAAGCACTTAATGATACAACTGTTAATGTAATAAAAAAGTTAATAGGACTAGGTGTTATGGCATCTAAAAATGATTCAATTGACTTTGATACTGCATCAGTTATTGCAAGTGATTATAATAAAACATTAAAGAAAGAAGAAACACAAGATATTTCTAATTTTGAAAATTATGAAATAGAAGATAAAGAAGAGGATCTAGTAGAGCGTCCACCAATTGTTACAATTATGGGACATGTAGACCACGGAAAAACAACACTTCTTGACTTCATTAGAAAAAGTAATGTTGCAAGTGGTGAAGCAGGTGGTATTACTCAAGCAATTGGAGCATATACAGCAAGTTATAACGGTAAAAAAATAACATTTATTGATACTCCAGGACATGAAGCATTTACTGAGATGAGAGCACGTGGTGCTGCAGTTACAGATATAGTTATAATAATTGTTGCAGCAGATGATGGAGTAATGCCTCAAACAGAAGAAGCAATAGATCATGCTAAAGCTGCAGGTGTTCCAATAATAGTTGCAATTAATAAAATTGATAAGCCTGATGCAAATCCAGAAAAAGTTATGGAGCAACTTGCAAATCATGGACTAACACCAGAAGAGTGGGGCGGAGATATAATTGTAAATAAAATTTCTGCAGCAACTGGAGAAGGAGTAAATGAACTTTTAGATAGTGTCCTTTTAGTTGCAGAGATGAAAGAATATAAAGCAAATCCAAAACGTTATGCAACAGGAGTTGTAATAGAGTCTCGTCAAGATAAGCATGTAGGATCTGTTGTAAGTTTAATAATTCAAAATGGTACATTAAGACTTGGAGATCCAATAGTTGTTGGTACTAAATTTGGTAAGGTTAGAACTCTAAAAAATGATAAGGGTGAAAACATAGTAGAAGCTGGTCCATCAACACCAGTTGAAGTAACAGGACTTTCTTCTCTTCCATCTGCAGGTGATAAATTTATGGCATTTGAAACTGAGAAGAAAGCTAAAGAAATAGCAGATGAGCGCGAACTAAGATTTAAAAAAGAATCAAATACTAAGAAAAGTCTTACACTTGAAGATTTATTTGGTGATATAAAAGAAGGACTAAAAGAAATTAACATAGTATTAAAAGCAGATGTTAATGGTAGTGCAGAAGCTTGTCGTAATTCACTTTTAAAAATAGATGTAGAAGGAGTTAAGCTTTCTGTTATAAGAGCAGGTGTTGGAGCAATTACAGAGTCTGATATAGTACTTGCTGAAGCTTCTAATGCAATAGTGATAGGTTTTAATGTAAGAGCGTCAAGCAAAGTAGAGGCATTTGCAAAAGAACATGGTGTTCAAATAAAAACATATGATATTATTTATAAACTTGTTGAAGCAGTAGAACATGCTATGAAAGGTTTGCTTGATAAAACATATAGTGAAAAACTAACAGGTAAACTTGAAATAAGAAAAATATTTAAATTCTCTAAGGTTGGCTTAATCGCTGGATGTCATGTTAAAGAAGGAACAATAAAAAATAACTCTCATGCAAAAATAATAAGAGATAATGTTGTCGTTTATGATGGAAAGATTAAGAGTCTTCAACATGAAAAAGATAGTGTAAAAGAAGTTACAAAAGGAATGGATTGTGGACTTACACTAGATGCATGTAATGACTATAAAGAAGGCGACATTATAGAGGCATATGATTTAATAGAAAATGAAATCTAAAGTAATAAATATAAATATAAATTCAAAGGAAGATATAGATGAGTTTTACAAACATTTAAGGTGGTATATTATATTTAAAAAGAAATATATAATGAAATTAAATATATCAGATAATATTAATGATTCTTTTAAAAATGAATTAAAAGAAATAGAAAGAATATTTAATATAAAAGATAGACATAAAAGAATAAATGCAATGTATTTAAGTGTTTGTGATTATATTGATAAATATTATATAGATAAAAACGTATGTGAGTTTAAAAATGATACATGTGTATGTCAAAGAATGGGATTTGAAAAAGCAAAAATAAATGGATGCTGTGGATCGTGCAAATACCTGGAAGAACATGGATGCAGTATAAAGTCACTTGCATGTAAACTATTTTATTGTAGATATATGAAAAAGAAAAATAAAATATTTAAACCTAATGACATAAAAGTATTTAAATATTTTTATTCTCCCGCTCAAAAAGTAATTGCAAAATTTAACTTCTTTCATACAGAAGAAGAAAATTGTAAATTACTATATAAAAATAGTATACTTGCATTTGCGTTTACAAAAGATGCAAAAGTAGATAGATTTAAAGAAGTAGATTAATACTTCTTTTTCTATGTACTTTTTATTTTTGTTATGATATAATATGACCTAAATTAAGGGAGGTTTACTATGAGAGGTGAAATTGTTTTAAATGATATATCATATGATGATGACAGAATAAATATTTTAACAAGTGACTTTTTAGATTTTACACTTAGAATAGACATAGATAGTGAAAGAAGTTTAAAAGAAGAATTAGAAGATAAAAGTGGACTTAAAGAAACTTTGGAATCAACTAAATATTATAATGAATTAGAAGAAAGTGATTATTCACATGAACTCTTAAAAAAAGCAGAATATATTAATGATAATTTTGATAATATATATAATGATATAGAATATGTTTCACTTAATTTTGATAATATTGATGATAAAGAATATATTAAAAATAATCCAATGATTTTAGATAAAAAAATTGTATTATCAGATGTTATTACATTAGATGATTATGAAAAAGTAGAAAATTTAATAAAAGAATATGATAGTATTAAAGATAGAATATACGTTAATTTTATATTTAATAATGGATATGTAAGTATTGAAGATGCATATAAAACAATAAAAATAATTAAAAATAAAGCAGAAGAAATACTTAAACTTAACATGTCACCATTTGAAAACATTATGTATACATATGATATAGTAAGAAATAGAATTTACACAAAAGAAAATGAAGGAGAATCTGCTTTTAAATCACGTGATTTATCAGAAGTACTTTTAGGAGACAAAATAGTATGTGTTGGATATTCTAATATATTTGCATCCCTTTTAACATATATGGGCATAAAAAATAGAATAGTTCAATTAAGAGATCCAAATGATGAAGAAAAAGGGCATGAAAGAAATGCCATATATGTAGTTGATCCTAAATATGATGTAGATGGAGTTTACTATTTTGATGCTACATGGGATAGTAGAAGAAAAGATGATAATAAAAATTACTTAAGAAGATATAACTTCTTTGCAAAGACAAGAAATGAAATGGATGAAATATATCCATTTATAGATGAAAACTTTCCAGTATATGATGAACTTTATGAAGGAGTAAAAGAAATGTTAAAAGAGTATTCTACATGTAAATTTACAAGATTTATTGGATCACTCAATTATGCATTAGGATTTACTGGCAAAGAAAGACTTGATGTTGGAGACTATTTAAGTAGCAATTACTCATCATCTAAGATTCTTTCAGATTTAGAAGATTCACTTTCAAAATTTGATAAACCACTTTCTGCTGAAACGTATTTGAAATTATTAAATAATGTAAGAAAAAAAGAATATTATAATTTAGATTATCCATATTCTTATGATGAACTATTTTATACATTATTTGCATCTAACTGGGAATTTGAAGAAAATTATTTATGCATAGGTGAATTGATGGAAAAAGAAAAAGATTTAGAGTCTAAATATAAAATTGAACTTAGAGAATTTCTAAGAGCAGATGAAGACAAAAGACTTCTTAAAGATACAGAAGAAGTAAAACTTACTAAAGTGTTAAAACTTACACTAGATAAAAAGAAAGAAGTGAAATAGTATGATTACTAATGAGGATAGATTAAAGCTATTAAATGGAATTCTTTGTGAATTAAGTCTTTATGCAGAAGAAAAAAATGTTCCAAGAAAAGATAAAGCTAAAGTGATAGGAATTCATGAAATATCAGAAAATGAATTTTTAGGAGCAACAGACTACTATGAAAATAAAAATAATGCTTTCATTTTAAAACCAGCTGAAGATGTACTTTTAATAGCTGGAAATGAAAATGTAGATGATGGAGAAAAACTCTCAGTACAACTATTTATAAATAAATTAGAAGTAATAAAAGGAGTAGTTGGAAGAAGATTAAGACTTTCTGAAGAATATGAAGTAACATTTAAAGACAGAGAAGCTTTAATTAATTGTTCATATAAGAACTTATCAACAGGTGAAGATAAAACAAATTTATCTATTAATTTAAATAAAGAAAAGGTTATGATTTCATATGAAGATAAAGATACACTTGAAACATTTGATCTAGCTATATATGATAAAATAATTAAAGAAGAAAGTGAAGGCAAAAATATATATAAAGATGAATATGGAAATAAACATTATTTAAATTTTATATGTCAAGAAAGAGGATATGATAGAAATTCTATATTTATGGTAAATAAAAATGGAATAGAATATTTAAATGGAAAAAATTGGGTAAGAGATTCTGATAGTTATAAAAATAATAATGTATATGAGTTTTATGATACTGCAAATGATATAATGAAAAGATATGTAATGCTTGATGATATTGTAAGAGAAATAAATAATATTATTCCAGTAGATTCACTTCGAATTATTAGTGATTATGTATATGGAAAGTTTGAAAAAAGAAGTAGTTTAAGAGGATTTTTAAATAGCATTGATAAAAATGAAGAATATAGTAAGGTAAAATTTTAATAAAATGTTCTAAATATGTTGACATTTAAGGACTTTTACCTTAAAATATAAGAGACTTAAGAAAAGGAAAGAGATTTAATATCCACCTGATTTACGTATTTAGTAGATGGGTTAAAGGCCAGAAAAAATTAATTTGGTTTTTAGGTGGATACGTTGTGTCCACTTTTCTTATTCAATAGAAAAGTCATAGAAAATTTTATCAAGAACATTTAGAATTAGTAAAATAAATTTATTAATTACTTTTGTCCTTGTATGGAGGTGTTTAATATCGCTAAAGCAAAAGATGAGCTTTTAATCAATAATAAAATAAAAGCAAAAGAAGTACTTGTTATTGGTCCACACGGAGAACAGGTTGGTGTTAAAAGTCTTGATGATGCTTTAACACTTGCAAGTTATGCTTCACTTGATTTAGTATTAATTAGCCCTAATGCTAATCCACCTGTTGCAAAAATAATGGATTATAATAAATTCCGTTATGAAAAGAAGAAGAAGCAAAAAGAAGCTTTAAAAAAGCAGAAAGCTAGTCATTCTGAATTAAAAGAATTTAGACTTTCACCTACAATTGATGTTGGAGATTTTGAAACTAAACTAAAAAATGCAACTAAGTATGCAATGAAAGGTGATAGAATTAAACTTTCTATCAGATTTAAAGGAAGACAGATGGCACATATTGAACTTGGACGTGATGTACTTCTAAAATTTGCTAAAAGATTAGAAGAATATACTGAAATTGGAGATGCACCTAAACTAGAAGGTAGACAAATGAGTATGCTTCTAGTACCAATCAAAAATAAGGAGAAATAGGAGGAATTAATATGCCAAAGATTAAGACACACAAAGGTACTGCAAAAGTACTAAAAGTAAGAAAAGGTGGTTCTATTAAACTTTATGCACCAGGAGCTAGACATAAAACTGGTTCTAAGAATGCAGCATTTAATAGAGGAAAAAGAAAAGGATTTGAACTTTCAAAAGCAGATCATAATAGATTAAAGAATATTATTAAATAATCTATAGAAGTTAGAAGGAGGAATTTAAAATGGCAAGAGTAAAAAATGGAGCTGTTACAAAAGCTCGTCATAAGAAAGTTTTAAAACAAGCCAAAGGATATTTTGGTAGTAAGCATAGACTTTACAAGAGTGCAAGTGAACAATTAATGCATTCAGGTCGTTATGCATTTGGAGATAGAAGAAAGAAGAAAAATGATTTCAGAAAATTATGGATAACAAGAATTAATGCAGCATGTAGAGAAAACGAAATTAGTTATTCAAGATTTATTGAAGGATTAAATAAAGCTGGTGTAGAAGTTAATCGTAAGATGCTTTCTGAAATAGCTATTAACGATCCAAAAGCATTTTCAGAACTAGTTAAAGTTGCTAAAGATGGAAAAGCAGGAAAAGTTAAAGCTGCAGCAGTTAAAGAAACAGAAGAAGTAACAATTTCTGGAAAAGCTGCAAAAAAAGAACCAGCTAAAAAAGTAGAAACAAAAAAAGCTGAATCAAAAAAAGAAGAAAAGAAAGCTGCTCCTAAGAAAGCTGCAAAAGACTATTCTAAACTTACAGTTGCAGAATTAAAGGAAGAAGCAAAGAAGAAAAAAATCGCTGGTTATACTAGCATGAAAAAAGCTGATTTAATTAAAGCTTTAGAAAAATAAACATACTAATAATATATTTATCTAGTGCCTTAGGGTGGTAAATACGAATATTAGTAGAAGATAATAACGAAAAGGAGAATTTTATATGAGTAATATTGTATCAATGAATAATTTATTAGAAGCTGGTGTTCATTTTGGACATCAAAAACGTAGATGGAATCCAAAAATGGCTAGATATATTTATACTAGTCGTGATGACATTTATGTCATAGATTTAACAAAAACTGTTAAATGTCTAGAAGAAGCTTATGATGCTATGAAGAAAATAGCAGAAGAGGGTGGAAAAGTACTTTTTGTAGGTACTAAGAAACAAGCTCAAGAAGCTGCTGAAGAGTGTGCAACAAGAACTGATAACTATTTCGTAAATGAAAGATGGCTAGGTGGAACACTTACTAACTTTAGGACAATTCGTTCTAGAATTAAGAGAATGGAAGACATTGAAAAGGAAGAAGAAGATGGAACATTTGATTTACTTCCTAAGAAAGAAGTTATTAAGATTAGAAAAGAATATGATAAGTTAAACAAAAACTTAAGAGGTATTAGAAATATGACTAAGCTTCCAGATGCATTAGTAATAGTTGATCCTCATAAAGAAGAAAATGCTATTAAAGAAGCACATATTCTTGGAATACCTGTATTTGGTGTTGTTGACACAAACTGTGATCCAGATGTAGTTGACTATGTAATACCAGGTAATGATGATGCTGTGCGTTCTGTTAAAATTATGCTAGGGGTACTTACAAATGCTATTTGTGAAGCAACTGGAAAAGAATTAGTTGACTATGTTACAGAAGACACTTCTGCACCTAAGAAATCTATGAAAGATTTTGATAAAAAAGATAAAGATGATAATTTCAAAAAAGATAGCAAATTTAAAAGAGAAGATAGAAGACCAAGAAGAGAAGAAAAACATGAAGATGTAAAAGAATCAAATGATGATTTAGAGTCTAAAACTCTTTCTGAGTTAAAAGATCTAGCTAAAGATAAAGGCGTTAAAGGTTATAGTACAATGAAAAAACAAGAATTAATTGATTCTTTAAGATAGGAGGCTAGTTTATGTATAAAGCAGAAGATATTAAAAATTTAAGAGAAAAAACTGGTGCTGGTATGCTTGACTGCAAAAAGGCATTAGATGCAACTGAAGGAAATATTGATAAAGCTATTGACTGGTTAAGAGAAAAAGGTATTAGTAAGGCTGAAAAGAAAGCTGGTCGTGTAGCTGCTGAAGGTGTTTGCTTTGCAAAAACTGAAAGTAATAATGCTGCAATACTAGAACTTAACTCTGAAACAGATTTTGTAGCATCAAATAAAGAATTTACTGATTTTGCTAATTATTTACTTGATATCATTTTAGAAAATGATGTTAAAACAGTAGATGATGTTTTAAAAGTTAAAGATGGTAATGAAACAGTAAAAGACAAATTAGTTGCATTAATTGCAAAAATAGGTGAAAATATATCACTTAGAAGGATAGCAAAAATAGAAAAGAAGGATAATGAAGTCTTTGGTTCATATATCCATATGGGTGGAACTATTGCAACACTTGTTCTTCTTGAAGGCAATAATGAGACTGTTGCAAAAGATGTTGCAATGCAAGCTGCTGCAATGAGTCCAATCTGTGTATATCCAGAAGAAGTACCAGAAGCTGACGTTAATCACGAAAAAGAAGTTATCAAAGGTGAAATTGAAAATGATCCTAAGAATGCTTCAAAACCTGCTGATATAATCGAAAAAATGTCTATTGGAAGACTTAATAAATTTTATAAAGAAGTATGTCTTGCAAAACAAGAATTTATCAAAGATTCAAGTATGTCAGTTGAAGAATATGTAAAGAAAAATAACTCAAAAATTATTTCAATGGTACGTTTTGTAAGAGGCGAAGGTATTGAAAAGAAAGAAGAAAACTTTGCAGAAGAAGTTATGAATCAAATTAAGGGCTAGTGTAAAGCTCTTTTTTTTAATTGTAAATTCTATTGCACTTTATAATTAGTTATGATACATTATACTTGTAAAAGGTTTCAAAAGAAAAAATGTGCTAGAGAATGCGATGCTAGCAGTAAATATTAAACCACATTTATTGCGATACGGGAATCTCGATTACAGTTATCTTGTGTTGAATGCCTAGATGGTTCCAGGACTCCTAATAGATAAATAGAGACACCCACCTGTACAAACAGGTTTTTATCGTTTTTGCCAAGAACGCTTCTTTGGCATTTTTTTTGCATAAAAACAAAAGGTAAATTATAAAATTATAATAGGTGATATACTTGAAAATCAAATATTATAAAATACTTAAATATTTATATATATTTATAACGTTATTTGGGCTATTAATGATATATTCATCATCTAGTGTTTGGAGTAAATATAAATATGGTAATAGTTATCATTATGCTTTAATGCAAATGCTTTTTATAATTATTTCATTTATTATTTATAAAATAATAAATAAGATAAATATTAATGATATATATAAATATAGTAATAAGTTATTTATATTTTCTTGCTTTCTTCTTATTCTAGTAGCAATACCAGGTATTGGTAAAGAAATGAATGGATCTAGAAGCTGGTTTGGTATAGGGCCCTTTGGAATTCAGCCTTCTGAGCTTGCAAAAATTTCAACTATCATTTTTACAAGTAAATTTCTAAGTAATAATAAAATATATTATTTCAAAGATTTTAGTAGTATTCTTTTTACATCAATATTAGTTTTTGGACTTATAATGTTAGAACCAGACTTAGGAACATCAGTAATTATAATAATTACAAGTATAGCGATGATATTTATAAGTGGAGCTAAAAAGAAATATTTCTTTATTATGTTTTTTTTCTTTATTCTAGCTTTCATTCTTCTAGTTTTTATTGCACCTTATAGAATGAAGAGAATAACATCATTTATAAATCCATGGAGTGATCCATTAGATTCAGGCTTTCAAATTATACAGAGTCTTTATGCAATAGGACCATCAGGACTTTTAGGCAGAGGACTTTTTAACAGTATTCAAAAACATTTTTTTCTTCCAGAACCACAAACAGATTTTATATTTTCTATTATTGCAGAAGAACTTGGGATAGTAGGAGTAATACTAGTACTCTTGTTTTATACACTTTTTATATATTTTGGAATAAAAGCATCACTAAATACTAATTCATTATTTAAAAAATATTTATCATTTGGAATAGTATTTTCAGTTGGTTTTCAAGCAATTCTTAATTTAATGGTTGCAACATCAATTGTTCCAATAACAGGTGTTACACTTCCATTTATAAGTTATGGAGGATCAAGCTTTTTATCATCATCACTTATGTATTTCATACTTTTAAATATAATAAAAGAAGATGCTATTATGTAATTTTACTTTAGCTTTTTCTTAATTTAATGTATAATAAACATGGTGATTTTATATGTATGACTATATAATTATTGGAGCAGGAGTTGCTGGACTTACTGCAGCGATAAATTTAACAAGAAATAACTTAAAAGTACTTGTGCTTGAAAAAAATTCAAAACCTTTAAAAAAGCTTTCTGTAACAGGAAGTGGGAGATGTAATTTTTTTAATGATGATGAAGACTTAAAAAATTATCATAGTAGTTCACCTAGTTATATTTCAAAATACATAACAAGATATAACTTATATATGTATGAAAAATTTAGAGAATCAATTGGAATATGTGAAAGAATAGAAAATGGTTATCATTACCCGTTTGATAATTTTGCAGTATCTGTTGTTAATCTAATATTAAAAGAATGTGAAATGCTTGATATTAAGATAATATGCAATAAAGAAGTTACAAAAATAAAACATGATAGATATTTTACTGTTAATGGATATACATCTAAAAATCTTTTAATTACAACAGGATCTCCAGCATATTATAAAGAGTCAAATACAGAAAATCTTTTAGACAAATTAAAAATAAAATATATAGATTTTAAACCAAGTTTATGTAAAATAAAGATAGATGAATCTTTTAAAGAAATAAGTGGATTAAGAGTAAAAGCATCTCTTAAATATGAATCAAATGGAAAGATAATTAATGAGTCAAAAGGAGAAGTATTATTTAAAGAAAATACATTAAGTGGAATATGTTCATATGATCTTGCAAGTAACTATTACAAATATGAAAAAGATCCATATATAATTATTAATTTTATATATGATAAAGATAAAGCAGAATTAAAAAAAATACTGGAAGGTAGAAGAAAAAGACTTGGTTTAAGAAATGTTAGTGAGCTTTTTGATTCAATAATTAACTATAAAATAGTTAAATATATTTTAAATAAAATAAATATAGAAGATAAACTTTGGGATGATTTAAATGATGATGAAAAGAAAAAAATATATGATACATTTACATCATTTAAGGTTAAAGTTGTTGGAACAGATGACTTTAGTGGAAGTCAAACTGTAATAGGAGGAATACCAATTGATAAAATAAACTCAAGAACAATGGAAGTAAAAGATGGAATTTATGCTGCAGGAGAAGTAATAGATTTAGATGGTAATTGTGGAGGATACAATTTAACTATTGCATTCATAACAGGACTTTTAGTAGGTGGTTACAATGATCAGAATATCTAATATAAAAATTAATCCTAAAAAGAAAGATTTAGAAAGAAAAATAAAATCAATTATTCCAGATTATAAATCATATAAAATATATAAAGAAAGTGTTGATGCAAGACATAAAGAAGTAAGTTTAATTTATACAGTAGATGTTGAAGTTAAAAATGAAGAAAGATATATTAATAATAAAAATATAAGAAAAGTATCTTGCATTAATTATAAATATGAAATAACAGGAGAAGAAGAGCTAGAATATAGACCCACCATTGTAGGAGCAGGTCCATCTGGGCTTTTTGCAGCATATTTTTTATCACTTTCAGGATATAAACCATTAATCATTGAAAGAGGTAAAGATATTAATGAAAGAAGAAAAGATGTAGATAATTTTTTTAAAAATGGAAAACTACTAGAGAACTCTAACGTACAGTTTGGACTTGGTGGAGCAGGATTATTCTCAGATGGAAAATTATCAACTGGTGTTAACGATAAAGAAGGAAGAATAAAAGAAGTACTAGAACTATTTGTAAAGTTTGGAGCATATGATGATATACTTTATTCTAATCATCCTCACATTGGAACAGACATATTAATAAAAGTTATTAAAAATATGAAAGAAGAAATAGAAAGTCTTGGAGGAGAATTTAGATTTAATAGTACTCTAACCAATATTAAAATAGAAAATAACAAAGTAATAGGAGTTTATATAAATGATGAATTTATAAAAACAAATATTTTAATTCTAGGAATCGGAAACTCTTCACGTGATACATTTAAAATGCTTAATAAAAATAATGTAATTATGATTTCTAAACCTTTTGCAGTAGGATTTAGAGTAGTTCATGAAAGATTATTTATTGATAATGCAATGTACGGTAAATATTCAAAATACTTAGATCCTGCATCATACAAATTAACATATAATAATAATGGTCATGGGGTATATTCATTTTGCATGTGTCCTGGAGGATATGTTATAAATGCATCAAGCTATAAAGGAAAATTAACTGTTAATGGTATGAGTAACTATAAAAGGGATTCTAAATATTCAAATAGTGCAATAGTTGTAACAGTTGGACCTAAAGATTATGGTGATAAACTTTTTGATGGATTAAATTTTCAAGATAAAATAGAAGAAAAAGCTTATAATTTAGCACATGGCTTAATCCCAGCACAAAGTTTTAATGATTTTAAAAATAATAAAATATCAAACTTTGAAATACCAGATGCATTTAAAGGTAAAACAAAAATATCTAACCTAAGAGAAATACTACCAGATTATTTGAATAAAGAAATAATAAATGGTATGGAATATTTTGATACAAAAATAAAAGGCTTTAGTAAATGTACTATGGCAGGGATTGAGGCTAGAACATCATCACCTATAAAAATAGAGCGAGATGATGACTTTCTATCTAACATAAAAGGACTTTATCCTATAGGAGAAGGATCAGGACATTCTGGAGGAATCACAACAAGTGCAGTAGATGGAATTAAATGCTTTGAATGTATAATAAAGAAATATGCTCCGTTTAAAAGGTGATATTATGTTGGAAGAAGAAATATTTAATAAATATAAAGTAAAAGAAAACACTCTATTAGATTATGGATTTAAGAAAGAAAAGAACAAATTCATATTTGAAAAGAAATTCTTAAATAACTTTCTAGCATCTATTACTATTTTTAATAACAAATTAGAAGGTAAAGTAATAGATTTAGATTTTAATGAAGAATATTCACTATTTAGAGTTAAAGACGAAACATCTTCTTATGCTAATAAAGTAAAAAATGAATATGAAAATATTTTACTTGATATTAGAAATAACTGTTTTATAGAAATGCCTTTTAGAAGCTGGGAAGCTAATGAAGTAAATACATCTATAAAAGAAAAGTATGGAGATGATCCGGAGTTTCCATGGAGTGATTTCAATAATAAAGATAGTGCAGTATATAGAGACAAAAAGACTAAAAAATGGTATTCATTAATTCAGTACGTTGATATAAATAAATTAGATTCAAAGAAAAGTGGTAAAACAGAAATAATCAACTTAAAAATACCTAGTTCTAAATATAAAGAAGATGGAATATATCCAGCATATCATATGAACCATGAAAAATGGATAAGCGTTGTACTTGATGGCACTTTGACTATAAAAAGAGTAATGGATTTAATAGAAGAAAGTCATGAAAATATTGTTGGAAAAGAAGTGCATACATGGCTTATACCATCTACAGCAGGTAATAGTTACTTTAATTTGGAAGATTATTTTAGTAATAAATATATAACTTGGAATCAGTCTACTAAGGTTCATGTAGGAGACAGAGTCTACATTTATGTTGGAGCTCCTTATTCATGTATAATGTATAAATGTAAGATAACTAAAATAAATTTGCCTGGATTTTATCATTATAAATATAGTATGGAACTTGAAGTACTAAAAAAATATGAAAGAGGTAAATATAATTTTAAACTATTAAATAAATATGGAGTGAAAGCAGTTAGAGGACCAAGAAGTATTCCAAATGAATTAGTAGATTTAATTGAAATAAAAAATAAATAGGCTATTATTTAGATAGCAAGATAATTCTTGCATACAATAAAAAAGAGAAACATCTAGTTTCCATATGCTAGGTGCTCTCCAATATATTTGTTGATGCGACTAACTGGTTAAAGTTAAGTGCTTGATTTTTGTTCTATTAAATTAATTCTTAAGAATTATTCTCATGAACCACTGAATTCGAACCCGATAACTATGTTATTTCAATAGTAAAAGAAGAAATAGCATATCTTGTAATAGATCTATCGCAATAAAAAGTATAATAAAAATTTAAATAAAATACTTAAAACAAGTATTACTATATTCTCAGTTTTAACAATAATAAATTGTATTTGAATAGTGGGTAGTAGCAATGCACTCTTTGAGAAAAGTATTGATAGTAGAAATACCATTAATTTAGCAGCATACAAATATAATGCTTGCAAAAGAAAATTTTGTAATTTTGGTTATACAAATACACGACAACTTTTCATTGCCCCCAAAATCAGGCATTTATAAATTGGAAACATGGGGGAGCCTAAGGAGGTATTAGAGGATATTCAATTACTAATAGAAATGTTGGTGGATTTGGAGAAAATTGTATTGGTGAAAGCATAAAGTTAAGTAATGGTGGATATAATGCTGGAGGAAATTGCTATGCAGATTGTTAACATGCAGGTGGCGGCTCAGGTTATATAGGTAATAGTTTATTATCTGATAAATATATGTCATGCTATAATTGTGAAACATCAAATGAAGAAACTACTAAAACTATATCTGTTACTTGTGCATCCGAAACTCCAACAGAAGACTGTGCTAAGATAGGTAATGGTTATGCTAGAATAACATATGTTGGAAATTAAAAAATTAGTTTTGTGAATAAACTAATCTTTTTTTATCTATTACTATATGAGGTGATTATTATTAATAAAGTAAATATTACTGGTATTAATACAAATGATTTAAAAGTTTTAACTAGTAGTGAGATGGAAGAATTATTTAAAAAGAAAGATGAAAAATGGGCAAGAGATGAACTAATAAATGGTAATTTAAAACTTGTTTTATCAATACTTAAAAAGTATAAAGAAAGGGGTAATTTAGATGATTTATTTCAAATAGGATGTGTCGGATTAATTAAAGCTGTTGATAACTTTGACTTTAGTTATGGGGTTAAGTTTTCAACCTATGCTGTTTTAATGATTGATGGGGAAATAAGAAGATATTTAAGAGATAATAGAATGCTTAGAGTAAGTAGATCAATTAAAGATTTAGCATATAGAAAATTAAAGCTTGAAAGTGAAGAAGGAAAATTAAGCATAGATGAGCTTTCTAAGAGACTTAATGCAACACCTTATGAAATATCTCTTGCAGAATCTTCTTTTAAAGAACCACTAAGCATTTACAAACCAATATATGAAAATGGAGGAGAAACTATATATTTATTTGATGAATTAAGTGATGAAAAAGACTCATCTGAATTAAATACACATATTGCACTTTATGATGCTATTAATAAATTAAAAGACAAAGAAAGATTTATATTAGAAGAAAGATATGTTAAAGGTCGTACTCAAACAGAAGTTGGAAATGACTTGTTAATTAGTCAAGCACAAATATCAAGAATAGAAAAAGGTGCCGTTAAAAAATTAAAAAAAACTCTTAAATTTTAATTATAAACATATAATTTCATAGGTGGTTATATGTTACTTTCTGATCTTCAAAATAAAAAATTAGTAGATATTAATAGTGGAAAAGATATTGGAACTATTATAGATGTTAAACTTGATATGGAAAATGGTAAAATAAAATCTTTAATGGCAGAAGAGAAAAATAAATTTTCTTTTTTTAGAGGAGACTCAGAATTTGAAATTAAATGGGATATGATAAATAAAATAGGAGAAGATGTAATATTAGTAAATATAAAGTAATAATTATAATTATTTTAAGTTTTATAATTAGTGCTTTTTCATATAAAATATTTTTGTATAAGAATAATAAAAAAATATCATCATATACATATAATGAAGTAAATAATTTGATTTCAAATTGTTTAAATAATTCTCTAAAAAGCAATAAAATAGAATATAGTAATATAAATTCAGTTAAAATAAATTATATTGTTAATACTATAAATAAAGATATGGATAAATGTATTAATAATAAAGTATACAAAAATAAATATTTAATTATTAATATACCAATAGATTTAATAAATGATAAAGTATTTTCATCAAATAAAAATATACCTTTAAAAGAAATATTTTATTATGACTCTAATATAAAAATTAATAGTTTAATAAAACCTTATGGCATAAATAATACATTTATTGAAGTTAAACTCGATATTAATATTCTTGCAAGTATAGGAAGCAAAAATATAAATTATAAAAGGGAGTATCCATTAGTATTAAAACTAATAATGGGTAAAACACCAAACTATTATAACTATGACTAGTATTAAAAAAAAAAATATGCTATATTAAGTATGGTGATTATATGAAGGATATAGTTGTTAATGGTAATAAATATGAAATAATTGAAGAAAGAGGAGAAAGAAATTTAAAAGAAGATTTAGAGAAATACTTAACTAATTATTTTGATTATTTTGATTATATTTTATGTGATTATTCATATGATAGAGTACGTATTAAAGGATTTTGTGATAGTTCAAATAAAATGTGTACTCCTATAAATAACATTAATACAAAAGATGATTATTTAAAAAATTTATGTGCTTATGAGGGAGATTATTTTCTACTTAAAAGGACTAAATAAATAAAAATACTTGAAAATATACCAAAATATGATAGAATATTTATATGAAGATAGAATAGGAGTGAAGATTATGGATGAGAGAAGAGTAATGTCAATTGTTAATAATGATGGTTCTGTTGAGAAGGTTGAGATAGTTGTATCTTTTAAATTTAAAGATACTGGAATGGAATATGTTGTTTATACTAAGAATGAAAAAGATGCTAATGGGAATGTAACAGTTTATGTATCTAATATAGATAGAAATGCTGAGACACCAAAACTATTAGGTGTATCTAGTGATGCTGAATGGTCTAGAATTAAGGATGTTTTAAGAGAACTATCTAAAGAAGTTTAGTTAGGAGGACTTGCAATGCAAAATTTTGAACTTACTACCCCAATTAAGAAAGATGTAAGAGAGGGTAATACAAAAAAAATTATTTTGATACCAAGATCAAGTAAGAATGTTTTAGCACATTATGAAAAAATATTAAATGAAACAGTAAATAATAAAACTGTACCTTTGAAAGCATCAAGAATAGTTGAACCTTCTATGGTAAATGTACCTAATAATAACGTAATAAAAGATACACAAGCAGAAATTGTTGACTCAAAGATAGATGGAAAGAGAATACTATCAGATGAATCAAAAGCAATTAGAGTTAAAAATAGTTGGTATGAAAATATGAAAAAACAATATAATTCATTTAAGAAAAATGAAAATGCTAGAGAAATAAAGCCTATAGAAAAAGAAGTAAAACCAGAAATTAGAGAAGAAATTAAACCAATTGTAGATATTCCAATTAAAAATGTAGAAGAGATTAAACCAGTTGAAAAAGAAATAAGAGAACCAGAAGAAGTTAATTTAAATAATATTTCATTATTTCCAACTAAAGATGAAAATGATAATATTAATAGATCTTATGAAGCTCCTATAGTAGCTCCAACAGTTGATAGAAATGTAAAAGAAGATAGGAAAGTAGAAGAAAATATATCTTCATTTGATGAAAAATTAAAAGAAAGTTTAAGTGAATCACTAAGAAGAAATTTACAAGAGCTTAATAATGATGAAGATAAAGAAACAAAGAGTGAAATAAGTGATAGAGTACTTGATGATATACTTAATAATTTGAATGAATCAACTAAGAAAGATGGAAAAGAAATAAAATCAGAAATAGTAGGAGAGAAAAGTATGGATGAGAAAATAGAAAGAACTATTTATGAAAGCAATATAAATGAATCTAGCGATATGAAAGAATATTCTGATTCAAAAAGAGAACTAGAAAGACAATTAGAAAAACAAAATGATAAGAATGCAGAAGCTGATTCAGATCTTCAAAAATCAAGAGAAGCATTAAGAGATGCTGAGAAAAAACAAAATGAATTAAAAGAAGATGCTAAAAATAAATTAATTAAACTTGCTGAGATTTTAAATAGTAAGAAGAAACAAGAAGAAGCTACAAATAAGGAAATAAAAGAAACAAATAATAAAATAGATGATATCAATGAGAAAAATGATAATCTAATTAACTTTAATGATAAGCTTGATGAGATGATTGAAAGAGAATCTCAAGAAGTAGAATCTAAAGGAAGATCGCGTGTAGCATAAAGTAGGTAATACCTACTTTTTCTTTTTCATATAATTAATTGATGATATATGAAAGAAGAAATAGAATATTTATATAATTTAAGAATAAATGAATTAAAAAAATATGATAACAATATTATATTTTTGTCTGATAATAACTACTATAAGGTTGAGAGATCTTTAAGAAGTGAAGAAGAATTAGATATTATTTATGATATAACATTTAGTAGTTTGGAATTTAATAAATTAATAAAGACTAGATTTAATAAAGTAGTATTTAATTATGAAAATAATAATTATATAGTTTATAAAATTATACATAATAATGATATAGGAGATTTTATTAGATCATTAAATTATAGAAAAAATTATAATATATTAAAAAGAAATATACTTTTTCATGATAATTCATATTTTTTAATAAGTAAAAAAGTTGATTATATTGAATATCAGTATGAACATATAAAAGGTAAATATCCTATTATTGATGAATCAATAGATTATTTTATAGGACTTGCAGAATGCTCTATTAATTATCTTAAACGTGCACAAAATAGTCCATATAAAGATGATTTAGTATTATCACATAAAAGAATAAATGAATTTCTTTATAGCCCAAATGAACTTATTATTGATAGCTCTGTACGTGATGTAGCAGGAATACTTAAATATATATTTTGGAATGATATTAAAAATATTGATATAAGAAATTTTATTTTAAATTTAAATTTTAATAAATTACAATATGAAAAATTAATATTTAGAATGCTTTATCCATCATTTTATTTTGATAGTTATGAAAAATTGATAAACAATAATAAAAAAGAAGAAAAAAGTAATATAAAAAAATTCATAGAAAGTTCTTCTTCCTATGAAAAATATGTTTTAAATATAATAAATATAATATCTTTAAAAGAAAATGTAATGAAAGTACAATTTCTTTAAACTCTTCGTACTTCTTTAACTTCTGGTACTTCTGAACAAATTATTTCTTCAATTCCATCTTTTAATGTGTAATCTATTAAAGAGCAGTTTTCACAAGCACCACCAAATCTTAAATAAAGTATTCCATCCTCAAACTTTTCAAAGACAATAAAACCACCTTCACTTGCAATAAATGGTTCTATTTTATCAAGTTCTATTTTTATTCTATCTATAACATTGTTATCATTTTTCTTCTTCATATTAGTCACCTAACGTATATTATATAGCAAAATAATCTTTTAAGTAAAGTAATTTTGTGTTACAATAAACAAAGTGGGTGATACTTTTATGTCTAAATATAATATAAATGATGTTATAAATGTTACAGTAACAGGAATAGAAAATTATGGATTCTTTGTAAAAGTTGATGATGAATATACAGGACTTGTACATATCTCAGAAATAAGTGAATTTTTTGTAAAAGATATAACAGACTTTGTAAACGTTGGAGAAGAAATAAGGGCAAGAATAATATCAATAGATGAAGAAAAGAGACAAATGAGTTTAGAAATAAAAGGATTAAACTATAAAATTCATGGTAGGAGGAAAGCTAAAATAAGGGAAACAGAACATGGATTTGATACACTTGCAGCTAATTTAGATGGCTGGATCGATGAAAAAGCAAAGAATCTTGCAAATAAAAAGTAAAAATTTCACTCATAATATTGACAAATAAGGAATAAATTGGTATATTTAATCATGTCAACTGATTAATGGGCGTTTAGCTCAGTTGGTTAGAGCACTTGCCTTACAAGCAAGGGGTCATAGGTTCGAGTCCTATAACGCCCACCATTTTATGCCGAAATAGCTCAATTGGTAGAGCAACTGATTTGTAATCAGTAGGTTCCGGGTTCGATTCCTGGTTTCGGCACCATTTTTTGGAGAGATAGCGAAGTGGTTAAACGCGACAGACTGTAAATCTGTTCCTTCGGGTTCCATGGTTCGAATCCATGCCTCTCCACCAGAATTGCCTCGTAGCCAAGTGGTAAGGCATCAGACTTTGACTCTGACATGCGCTAGTCCGAATCTAGCCGAGGCAGCCATTTTTGATTTGTATATGGTTCGTTAGCTCAGTTGGTAGAGCATTTGACTTTTAATCAAAGGGTCTGGAGTTCGAATCTCCAA
This sequence comes from uncultured Eubacteriales bacterium, assembly GCA_900319955.1. GTDB lineage: Bacteria > Bacillota_I > Bacilli_A > RF39 > UBA660 > UBA2730. The sequence continues at coordinate 26,720 of ONQM01000009.1, forward strand.
CGAGCCACCATTTATGTTTATAAGCCGTTGTTAAACAACGGTTTTAATATTAAAAAATAAAATAATTTATCTTTTATACTATTTTTTTGAAAAAAATAGAAAATATTATTAAAAATTATTTTACTTTTTATAAAGTCTTTGGTATAATAAAGCTGTGCTTTGAAAAAAGAGACAAAATATTTTTGCTCGAGTGGCGAAATTGGTAGACGCACAGGACTTAAAATCCTGCGAGAATAAACCCTCGTGCCGGTTCAAGTCCGGCCTCGAGCACCAGTTGAAAAATAGAAGTTATCATTAATTTGATAACTTTTTTCTATATTATTTTTTTATATAATAGGAAAGTCATAGATAATTTTATAATAAATCTTAAATACTCTTTTTAATGTCAACATTTTGCGCGTATAATAAAGTTAGTTATAAAGGTGGTGATTTACTTGAAAATATATAAAGCTTATAGGTTTAGAATGTACCCTGATTAATGTACTAAATCTAAACTTAATTCATTTATGGGAACAAGTAGATTTATATATAACCACTATCTTGATTTAAAAGATAAATATTATAATGAATTGAATATTAATTATAATATTAATGATATGAAGAAAGATATTAAGAATTAGTAAAATAAAATTATTAATTACAAAATTAAAAGGTAGTGACTATCCGGTACTGGTCTATGGAGAAACCATTAGGGTTCTGTGAATTAGAAAAAGAAATACGTGAGGACTTCTAAGTGATTAATAAATTTATTTATTAATTACTTTTGTTCATTATTGTTTGACTTATTTAATTTTACTAGTTGACTTGACAATAATAAAAGCCTACATTAAAATAAAAACTAACGAACAAGAATAGGTGAATAAATATGTAAAAATTAACTTTAAGAGAGTTACTAAATTTATCTGATGAAGAAATAGTAAATAGTAAAATTTCTTTAAATTACTGGAATAAAAAAACTGATAAATGGTATTATGATGAATGGAAAATAACAAAAAAGATGATTTCACATATTATAATCTAAGCTCTAGAGGAATATTATTACATAATGGAAATATTTTATTTAGTTTTGTTGAAATTCCAGGTGATAATAAAAAAAGGATTTTAACTTTATTTTCAAAAATTACAAAAAGTGTTAAATGTGGTCTATGTAAACATGAGTCTATAAGAAGATATGATGGTATGAAATACAAGTTATTCTTTAAAATATGCTAGTAGTAGATTAAAGAAAGATAAGAATATTATAGACATTGCAATAAAAAAGTCGTTCATGATTTAACAAGTGAAATAGATAAATGTGATTTCTAACTTGCATAATTAATTAATAATAATATATAATAAAGATAAGTTTGGAGGATATGGTATGTCTAATATTATTGAATACATAATTATATTTGCAGTACTTTTAGTTATATTGCTTGCAATAATTAAAGCTAGCAAGAAAGATGTTAATTTAGATTTAAATAAACTTGTTGAATATCTAGGTGGAAAAGATAACATCATTAAAACTGAAAGTGAACATTCTAGGTTTAAAGTAACACTAAAAGATGTTAGTAAAGCAAACAAAGAGGGAATTCAAAAGTTAGGAGCTAAAGGAATAGTTGAAATTGATAATCAACTTAAAATAATTTTAGGTCCATCATCTAGTCAATTAAAAAAATATATTGATGAATTAAAATAATCCTAGTTCTTTTGAATTAGGATTTTTAGGAGGTATTAAAATGATTTATCTAGATTATAGTGCAACGACACCAGTTAATAAGAAAGTATTAGAAACATTTGATAAGGTAAGTTTAGAGTTTCCAGGTAATCCAAACTCACTTCACAAACTCGGACTTGAATCAAATAAACTAATAGATGCTGCAACAAGTCATATTGCACAACTTTTAGGTGTTAAAAAAGATGAAATTATTTATACAAGTGGTGCAACTGAATCTAATAATACTGCTTTTTATGGAGTTTTAAATAAATATAAAGAAAGAGGTAAAGAAATAATTACAACTAAATTAGAGCACTCAAGTATTAATTCTAATTTAGATTATATTAAATCCTTAGGATATAAAGTTATTTATTTAAAACTAAATGAAGATGGAAAAATAGATTTGGAAGATTTAAAAAATAAAATAAATAATAACACAGTACTTGTATCCATTGCATCAGTTAATAGTGAAACAGGAGTAAGACAGGATATTAATGAAATAGGAAAAATTATAAAGGAGTATCCAAGATGCATATTTCATAGTGATATGACACAAAGTATTGGTAAAGTAAAAGAAAATTTGAGGTTCGTTGATTTAGCATCATTTTCAGCACAAAAGTTTTATGGACTTAAAGGAATAGGAGCTTTAATTAAAAAAGAAAATATTGATTTAGAGCCACTTATAAAGGGTGGTAAGTCAACAACAATTTATAGATCAGGAACACCAAGCCCCGCACTTATTGCATCTGTTTCAAAAGCACTTACTTTAGCTTATGAAAATATAGATAAGCATTATGAATATGTTAAAAACTTAAATAATTATTTAAGAGAAAATATAAAGAATATTGATGATATTCATATAAATAGTCCAGAAAATGCATTACCATACATTTTAAATATAAGCGTTTATGGAATAAAACCTGAAACACTTATGCATGCACTTGAAGAAAAAAATATTTATATATCAACAAGAACAGCATGTTCACAAGATGACTATTCTAAAGCAGTATATGCTCTTACTAATAATATGGAATATGCAAAAACATCTCTTAGAATAAGCCTGTCTTATCTCACAACAAAAGAAGAAATAGATGAGTTTATAAAAGCATTCAAAGAAATAATAAAAGACTTGAGATTTTAATTCCAAGTCTTTATTTTGTCATAAAGTTTATTAAAAATATTTCCTAAATCATCATTAATAACTAAGTTACATCTACTGTTATAATCAGTATTATCTCTATTAATTAAAACAATATTAAATCCTCTAAAATAATTAATAAATGATGCAGCAGGATATACAGAAAGACTAGTACCTGCGATAATTAATAAATCAGCATTTTCTATCTCATAAATAGCACTCATAACTGTATCTTCTGGAAGAGCTTCACCATAAAGTACGACATCAGGTTTTATAACACCTCCACATGTACATTTAGGAACTCCCTCGTGATTAAAAACGTATTCTGCATTATATTTTTTACCACAACTTATGCAGTGATTAACCATAATAGTTCCATGTATTTCATATACATTTTTTGTACCAGCTTCTTTATCAAATCCATCAATATTTTGAGTAACTACTGATATATGCTTGCCTTTATCTTGTAAAAATTTTATTGTTTTATGAATTATATTAGGACTATATTTGAGTGAACTTAAGTTCTCTTTATAAAATTTATAAAAGTATTCTGTATTATTAAAGAAAAAATCATGACTTAAAATATCTTCTGGTGGATATTTCTCTTTCTTATTATAAAGGCCATTACTGCTTCTAAAATCTTTTAAACCAGAAAGAGTAGATACACCAGCTCCTGTAAAAAATACTGTTCTTCTAGATAACTTAATCATTTCATATAATTTATTTACTTTATCATCCATATATATCACCATCACAATTTTATCACAAAATAGGTAAAATGATATTGTCTTTTTTATTTTCTTTTTATATAATGTATGTATAAGATATGGTGATAGTAATGAGTAAGAAAAATAAAGAAGAAGAGTTAATAAAAACTCATGTTATAAATTTAAATGAAATAAGAGAAGCCGAAAAAGATGAAAAACATTTTAAGACTAAATGTCTTCCAAAAAAGTTTGTTATTGCAGGACTATTTTTGATAGCAGTTGGAATTATATTCCCAAGCTTTCAGTCACTAGCATCTGCAGAAACAAAAGTATCAGCAATAAAAAAAGTAAATAAGAATAGACTTACATGTATATCTAATATACAAAATGAACCTAACTATAAAATATATTCTAAAATAACTTATGTATTTGAAAATGATAGATTAAAAAGCTCTAGCAAAAATGTTAATATATCAAATATAACTGGTATTGATTATAATAGTTTAAATGCTGTAAAACAAACTCTTGATACTTATTACTTATCAACTAATAATATAACTTACAATACATATATGAAGAAAGATAGTGTAGTAACTAGTGAAATAGTTAATGATTATAATTTATTTGATAAAAATACTTATAATGAAACATTAAATTCATGGATTAGAATTAAGACATTTGATAAAAATTATAACTTAAATACGATAAAAAATGAATCAGAAAAGTTAGGATACTTATGTAATTAGACATGAGTATTTTAATTTACTTTAAATAAAAATATATTTATGTTAATATTTAAATAGCAAGAGAATTCTTGCATATAATAAAAAAGAGAAACATCTAGTTTCCATATGCTAGGTGATCTCAAAAATGATAGAAATACGCGTAACTGGTCAAAGTTAAGCGCTTGATTTTTGTCCTCTCAAATTAATTCTCAAGAATTATTTTCATGAACCACTGAATTCGAACCCGATAACAATGTTATTTCAATAGTAAAAGAAGAAATAGCATATCTTGTAATAGATCTATCACAATAAAAAATATAAATAGTTACTTTACACTTTTTAGGTCAAAAATATTATATTGACCTTTTTTTGATATCATAAGGGTATGCGAGGATATGGTAAAAAATGAAAAGTGTAAAGTATAATAAAAATTTAAATAAAATGCTCAAAACAAGTATAGTTACATTCTCAGTTTTAACAATAATAAATTGTGTTGGAATAATTGGAAGCAGTAATGCTTTATTTGAAAAAAGTATTGATAGTAAGAATAATTTAAGCATTAATGTTGCAAACCCTTTATATGCAAAATCAGGAGTTGCAACTAATAAAATTACTGATTTATCAAAAATAGATAAAACTAATTTAGTATATGATGAAACAGCAGATAATAATTTAAGATATATAGGAAAAGATCCAAATAATTATTTTAAATTTAATAACGAACTTTGGAGAATAATAGGAATTTTCAATAATCAGTTGAAGTTAATGAGACAAGATGGAATAAATGTGAATGCATGGGATACTAATAAAACTAATAACTGGTCTACTTCTTCTTTAAATGAATATTTAAATAGTACATATTTAAATAATTTTGAATCAAGTTCAAAAAATTTGATTTCAAATGGAACTTGGCACATGGGTGGACTAGCTGATGTAGGAAAAACATCTGATTTACTATACGATGAAGAAAAGAAATCCTCTTGGACTGGAAAAATAGGCTTGATTTCTGTAAGTGAATATGGATATGGAAGTTCTAGTTGTAGTAAAAAAATAAAACTAAGTGAGTATAAAGATTGTACAAGCGATAATTGGTTAAATACAGCTGAATGCTATTGGACAATAACATCTAAAACAGATTCTGAGAGAAACATATGGCGTATTGGGTGGGATGGTGTAGTAAATAGTGGCTACGTATCAGAAAGAGAAAATGTTAATAATGTAATTCCATCATTATATTTAAAACCATCTGTTAAAATAACAGGAGGTATGGGAACTGCTGGTATGCCTTACACTTTGAGTTTATAATCTTAAAAGAAGTATTTAAATACTTCTTTTTCTATGATAAAATTAGATAAAGAGGTGCTAGTTATGAATGATGATTTTTTAACTGAAGAAAATAAACCAAAGAAAAATATTAAAAAGATACTTTTAACTATATTATTTATAGTATTTATTGGATTAGTTGTTTATGGCTTATTTACATTTATTAGTAATAAGAAAGCTGAGGAAGAAAGAAAGAAGAAAGAAATAAAAGAAGAAAATTTACTTAATGGAGAATTAAGTGGTATTAAGTATTTTGGTATTAGCAATAACTATATAGTAGGAATTAGTGATGATTTAAATTCCATTAACGTATATAATTTAATGCAAGGAACAGGACAGTTTGGAGACTTTAAAGATTATATTTATTATGATAAAAATCTTTATTTAATATTTAGTGATAATAGTGTTTATAAAATATCTTTAACAAGTGGTAATAGAGTATATGAACTAACTAGGTTTTTAAGCTTAGATTACAATCCTACATTTATTACATTCTTAACTAAAAATAATATAATAGTATCAGATGGAAAAAATATTAATTTAATTAAGAAAGGTGATAAGAAAGATGAAGTTAGTACATTAATTACATTTAACAATATTAATAAAATAATATATAGTAATAAAGCACTTTATGTACTTGATAATAATACTTTATATAAATATGATTTAACAAATAATACAAATACTAAATTATATGATAATATTAATGATATAAAATTATATGATAATATATTAGTTATTAAGAGTGGAAATAGTTTTACAGGACTTAATACAAAAAACAATAATAGTATGGTGTTATCTCAAAATGCAAAAGATGTTGGAATTACTAAAAACAATGTTTATTCACTTTTAAATGATGGTATATATAGTGTAAAAACTGGTAAAAAAATATATGCGGTTCATTATAATAATTTAGATAACTTAAATGTTATAGGATCTTATTTAGAAGTAGTTGATAATGATACAGAAGATGATACAAAAGCAAGAAATATATATATTAATACTAAAAATAAAAATGAATCTAGTATTGGAGATAATTTATACACTAATATAAAGGAGTATACGAAATAATGGAAAGATTACAGAAAGTTATAAGTGAGGCAGGTGTTGCCTCTAGAAGAAAAGCTGAGGAGTTAATTAAAGAAGGTAAAGTACTTGTAAATGGAAGTGTAGCATCTATTGGTATGAAAGTTTCAGGTGCAGATGAAATAATAGTTGATGATAAAAAAATAAAAAAAGAAGATAAAGAATATTATCTTCTAAATAAACCAAGGGGAGTTATATGTTCACTTGATGATAAAGAAGGAAGAAAATTAATTACAAGTTTAATTGACACTAAAAAAAGAATATATCCTGTTGGAAGACTTGATTATGATACAACTGGTGCAATAATACTTACAAATGATGGAAAATTAACAAATATACTAGAACATCCTAAAAATGAAATAGAAAGAACATATCTAGCTAAAGTATCAGGATTTGTTTCAAAAGATGATTGTAAAAAGCTTGAAAAAGGAGTATTAATTGATAATAATTTTTGCAAAGCATATCACGTAAAATTAAAAAAATATGATAAGAAAAGTGATGAATCTTATGTTTTATTAACGCTTAAAGAAGGACATAATCATGAAGTTAAAAATATGTTTGATTCTATTGGGCATTCTGTTGATAAACTAAAAAGAGAATCTTTTGCAGGTCTTGGCATTGAAGAATTAAGAAGTGGAGAATATAAAAAGTTAAGTATTAAGGAAGTCAAAAGACTTTATGCATTAAAAAAAGCAGATTAGTTTTCTGCTTTTTCTTCTTCTATAGCACCTGTTGGACATGAGTCTATTGCATCTCTTGCAGAGTCTTCATCTTCCTTTGCAACATCTTCTTTAATTGCTTCACTAAATCCATCATCATCAATTTTAAAGTTATTAGGACATATAGCTTCACAAGCTCCGCATCCAATACATGCATCTTTATTTACTCTAACTTTCATATTTTCCTCCGTTCCATAACATTTTATCAGAAAATCTTCTTTACGTAAAGTAGTGTTAAACTTCTTCTATTTAATAAAGAGATATGCTAAAATTGTGTTATAAAGTAAACTAGAGGTGACTAACTATTAAAAGTCAATATATTTTTAAAAAAATTAGTTATTTCTCAAATATTGGAAATTATCCCATGCCAAAGGACTTCAAATTTGATA
>ONQM01000007.1 GCA_900319955.1 uncultured Eubacteriales bacterium
CATAAATGAATTAAGTTTAATCTCTGTATCCTTATCAGGATACATTCTAAACTTATAAGCTTTATAAATTTTCAAGAGAACCACCACCTTTGTAACTAATCTTATTATACGGGCAAATTGTTGATAATAAAAGGAAAATTTAAGATTTTTTATAATTTTTCTATGACTTTCCTATTATATTAAAAAATAAAATCAAGTAAAAAATAGAATACATTAAGCATCCTATTTCTTATTATTCATCTTATCAATTTCATCAATTATTTGAGCTTTATTCTTATGACTATAATCTTTTATTCCTTTTTCTTTAGCAATCTTTCTTAAATTAGTAAGACTTAAAGATTCAAGATTATCTTCTTTTTCTTCAGGCATATGACCATTCTTAACTAAATAATCAATTTGTTCTTTAGTAAGAGTTTCATATTCTAAAAGTGCATTAGCGATTAAATCAAGTAAGTCTCTATTTTCTTTAATAATCTTCTTAGCGTTAGCATAACACTTATCCATAATCTTACGCATTTCTTGATCAATTTCTTGAGCTACACCTTCGGAGAAATTACGAACCTTATTATAATCTCTTCCAAGGAAAGTTGAGCCTTCCCTTTGCTCAAATTGAATTGGTCCTAAATCACTCATACCATACTCAGTAACCATAGAGCGAACAATCTTAGTAGCTTTCTCAAAATCATTTTCAGCACCAGTTGTTACTTCACCAAAAACAATCTCTTCTGCAACGCGGCCACCAAGAAGACCAGTAACCTCTTCAAGTAAATCATTCTTAGTTCTGCAAAGTCTCTCTTCAGATGGAACCATCATGTTATATCCACCAGCTTCTCCTCTAGGGATAATAGTTACCTTTTCAACATCACTAGCATTTTCAAGCTTAATACCAATAACAGCATGACCAGCTTCATGGAATGAAACAAGGCGTCTATCCTTTTCACTATACTGTCTAGTAATCTTAGCAGGTCCCATAAGAACTCTGTCAGTTGCTTCATCAACCTCACTCATAGTAATCTGATTTTTGTTACGGCGAACTGCAAGGAGTGCTGCTTCATTAAGTAAGTTCTCTAAGTCTGCTCCACTAAATCCAGGAGTTCTCTTAGCTAAGTTCTCAAGTGTTACGTCAGGTGCAAGCTTCTTATTCTTAGCATGAACTTTTAATATAGCTTCTCTCTCACTAACATCTGGTAAATTAACAGTAACTTGTCTATCAAATCTACCAGGCCTTAAAAGAGCAGGATCTAGAACATCAGGTCTGTTAGTTGCAGCAATTATAATGATACCTTCATTAGGACCAAATCCATCCATCTCAGTAAGTAATTGATTAAGAGTTTGTTCTCTTTCATCATGTCCTCCACCAAGACCAGTACCTCTTTGACGACCAACTGCATCAATTTCATCAATAAATATTAAACATGGAGCATTTCTTTTAGCTTGTGCAAACATATCACGAACACGTGATGCACCAACACCAACATAAAGTTCAACGAACTCAGAACCACTTATAAAATAAAATGGTACGTTAGCCTCACCAGCAACAGCCTTAGCAAGTAAAGTTTTACCAGTTCCAGGAGGACCCATTAAAAGTACTCCTTTAGGAATTCTAGCACCTAATTTTTCAAATTTCTTAGGATTCTTAAGAAAGTCAATTAACTCCCTTACTTCTTCCTTTTCTTCCTCTAAACCAGCAACATCCTTAAATGTAACCTTATTCTTATCAGTAGAAAGACGTGCTCTACTCTTAGCAAAATCTAAAGATCCTCCCTTACCAGCAAGCTGTCTATTTAAGAAGAAATAACCAAATCCTAAAATAAGAACTATAGGTATAACATCAGCAAGTACTAAAAGAAGAGAACTAGACTCAGGATCAGCAGATGTAGTAAATTCAAAATCATTCTTTGAACTAGCATCAACTAATTTTTTCATAACAGAATCACTCATAGGAAGTCTTACAAAAAATTCTTCACTACTATTATAATTCTTAAGTTTTCCTCTAACCTCATATACTTGAGCTCTTTCTCTAGGAACAACTTCTACTTCCTTAACCTTATCATCATTTAAATCATTCATAAACTCATTATAAGTTAATACATTAATAGTTGTATTCATAGATCCAACTAAATAAACTATAAAGAGCATAATAAGAATTAAGAATAAATAAGGAAGTAACCCCTTTCTTAAAACCTTTTTATCAAAATTTCTATTATTCATATAATTTCCTCCCATTAGTTATATTTAAGTATTATATCATACTTTTCAGACTTTTTTTTGTCAAATTTACTTTTTTTAAGTCCCGGTATCCAAACAACATTATCTCTGCTATCAACAACAATAGGCCAAATGTCCCTATCTTCTACTGGAATCTTCTCATTTATAAAGATATCTTTAATCTTTTTAGTACCACCATTACCCTTTAATTTAATTTTATCTCCAAACTTTCTAGTTCTAACAATTAAAGGTAAACTAACATCTGTACTTAATAGTCTGCATACGTTGTTGCTATTTCCCAAATCATCATCTTCTACTCTAGTAATAGTATGATGATTAGGAAGTTTAGCGTATCTAGATACTTCAATCTCATACTCAGTAACACTCTTAGTAACTTCTTCTAATCTAAAAATATTATAACTTTTAACACCAATAATTTCATTAGGTAAAGATACTCTTCCATTACTCTTAGAACTATTTATTAAAGATAAAATAAGATTAATATGTTTATCATTAATTAAAATTAAATCATCCCTGTAATACTTTTCCATTAAATAATAAAGAATTTCTTTTTGAAGAAAAGGATCAACTTTTAGAAACTCATCAATTAAAATATTACCATCTTTATAAACATTATTTAAAGCCTTATCTCTTTCCTTAATAACAAAATTATTAGCATCATTTATAGTCTCACTAAACTTTAAAAATTTTAAATGAACGTTCTTATCTTCTTTTTTAAGGAATGGTAGTACTTTTTTTCTATATCTATTTCTGGTATAAGATAAATTGTTATTACTACTATCTATATAAAACTTAATATGATGTTTATTGTCATAATCAATAAGCTCTTGTTTAGTAAAATAAATAAGTGGACGAACAATCATATAAGATCCCATATCAACTACCTTTTTAAAACCAGAATAACCATTTAAATTAGATCCTCTTACAATCCTCATAAGAATAGTTTCAACTAAATCATCGCCATGATGTGCAGTCATTAAATAATTAGCATTATATTTATGTACTATCTCATCAAAATAGTGGTATCTAATATTTCTCGCTTCATTCTCAAAATTATCATCACTATACTTTTCAATCTTCATAGTCTCAAATATAAGATTATATTTATTTGCAAACTCTTCCATGTAACGAGCTTCCTCAGCACTTTCTCTTCTAACATTATGGTTAACATGACAGCATATAAGCTTTAAATCATATTTTTCTCTAATTTCTAAAAGCATAGAAAGAAGAGCCATAGAATCAGGCCCAGAAGATGCACCAACAACAATAATATCACCTTTATTAAATTTAAAATAATTATCAATTGTACGCAATTAAAATCACTCCAAACATTCTTATTATATCACAGAAAAAAGAATTTACTTAATATTTAAGATAAATTCTCCATCTTTACTATATAAATATTTTTCTCTAGCATATCTAGCTATATAATCAGAATCCTGCATCTTATTAACATCAACCTTTAAAGCAGCTTCTTTTTTCTTTAATTTTTTATACTTTTCATCAAGTGATGCAAGCTCTTTATGCTTATTATATATCTGCACCCAATAATTAAGAGTAGTATAAAGTGTAGCTCCAATAACCGCTACAGAAATAATAGTTATAAGTACAGAAAAAACACCGAACTTAAGATGCAATCTAGTTTTTCTTTTAGCCACTTTACCACCTTCTCTTATAACATATAAATACAATAGAAATTAAAAAACTTCAAGTATTTAATATAAATTTGACATTATCTTATGTAAAGAGAAAAATCCTATTAAAAAGAAAAGTAAAAAGTAAACGTTAAAATAAAAGTAATTAATATTATACATTATAAAAAAATAAATAATAGATAAAGAAAAAACATAGATAAAAGAAAATAATATTCTTATAAGTAAATACTTATTCAAAAATAATCTTCTAACTAAATGAAAAACAAAGTAAGAAAAACTACCATATAAAAAATTAAATATAATAGAAAATATCTGAACACTAACACTCATTATCTAAAAAGTTTACCAATAAAAGAGCTTTTCTCAGTATCATTATCATCTAAATAACTAATAGAATTAATTGTTCCTTTAATAGAAATATTACCAAGACCAGTATCAAGTTTAACAAGCTCTAAATCCTCTCCCTTAACTAAAAGATACCCCATAATAGTATCAAGTAAAAATTCCTTATCATCAAAATTTTCTATCTTCTTAACACCATTTGTAACAAAAGACTTTCTTTCAAGTATAGTAACACTATGACTATGATTAGTACTATTTTCATTCATAAACTTTTATTCCCTCCAATAAAGTATATGAAAGACAAAATAAAAAAAGTACTAGCTAAAGTACTTTTTGAAATACTACTCTTCTTCAGAATCTTTTGAAGGTTCTTCATCTGGAGTATTTTTGTATTCATCTAAAATAGCTTTCTCAAACATTGCACGAGTTTCAGCATTAATTGGATGAGCTACATCACGGTATTCACCATTAGGATATTTACGACTAGGCATAGCGATAAATAAACCATTCTCTCCTTCAATAATACGTATGTCTTTAACAGCAAACTGATCATCTAAAACAACAGATGCTATTCCTTTCATACGAGATCCTTCTTTTTCGATTTTACGAACTTTTACAGATGTAATTTTCATATGTATCCTCCTCATCATAAAGTCTTTAAACTTTACATATTAATTGTATATTATTAAAAATAAAATAGCAAGCATTTTAAAACTATTTTTTTCGCTTTACATCAACAATTTCAATATTAGAAATAATGTAATCATTGTAACTAAATGAATAAATATTACCATTATCATCACTAACAATAAATATAGCAGGATAACACTTAGTAATAGAACCATTAAAGACTAAACTTTGTCCTCTACTTAACTTACACCTAAAAGTATGCATCTTTCCTATTTCATTTTTAATCTCATTCTTAACAATACTTAAATTCATCTAGGGAACCCCACATACATAGTACCATTTGTAATAATACCACCAACACCATCAGTTCCATACTTAGTCTTTTTTAAAACATTCATTAAATCAATCTCCTTATTCTTTGGACTTAAACTTATACTGCTTGCAATAATTGCAGGATCAAGAGCATGAATATTAGTACGCTTAGGACTAGATGCAAAGTTAGCTCCCGCTCTAATTAAGCTTTCATAATCAGACTGACAAGCACCTGCAATAATAATTAGTTTTTCCTGACTCTTCTCATACTCTCTAGCTTTTAAAACAGTATCAATAAAGTTGCCACTATTTTCATAAGTTTTGTCTTTAAGAAGTGCATCATGCCCAGTAATAACTAAAATATCAGGTTTGTACTTATTTAAAATAGAAGTAATTTGAGAAGCCATCTCACTTTCTTTCATTAAAAAAGTATAGGCTTTAACATCCATATTATTATAAAACTTAATAGATCTCTTAATATAAAAAGAATCACTATCTATATGAACAACAACACCTGGAAGATAAAAATAATTATCTCTATCTAAATTTAAAGAACTAGAAAACTTATTAGTAATATCTAAATCCCTATCTAAAGATCTATCAACATTATTAAGAATTAAATCATTAACATTAGAACTTGCATAAAGTCTAACATCAACGCCGCTTAAAGAAGCAACATCTCCATTAATACTTGTTATCCTAAACAAAATATCATTACTATCTGACTTACGTGTTACAAAATCACCAACTTTAAACATTAAACCACCCAGTTAATATTATGTAAAAAAAAAGAAAATAGAACATAAATTCTATTTTACTAAAGTTCCACCCCATTCAACTGCAGTAAATCCCATCTCTTACTACACTAACACCATAATCATAAATATTAGTATTTAACTTATCATAATTATTCTTATTATTATCATTTAAACATTTAGATAAATCAACATCTTTGTTTTCATCTTTAATAACTTTCTTACTAGTTCCTTTATTGTTACTTTTACTATTAATAGAACTCTTACTACTTGTATTAAATAAATGTAAAAAGAAAAATAAACAAACTATAAATACTGCTAAAACAATAGTTATAACAATAAAACAATTAAATAGCACAAAAACTATTTCTCCTTACATAAAGCATTTGAAATAGAAACAAATATATCTACTGAAAGTTCTTCAGCCCTTACACTTAAATCAAAACCATAATTTTTTAAAACTTCACTTATCTTATCTAAATCATAACCCTTTAAATTATTCCTAATAGTTTTACGTTTAAATTGAAAACTATCTCTAATAATATTAAAGAATAAATCATAATTAGAAACAGGAAGCAACTTATCTTTTATGTCAAACTCTATAACAGCACTATCAACATTAGGTACTGGATAAAAAGAGCCACGTGACACATTAAATAAAATCTTACTATCAAAAAAGTAATTAAGAAAAACAGAAATAGAAGAATAATCTTTAGATCCAGGTTTACTAGTAAAACGTTTAGCAACCTCTTTTTGAACCATAATAACAATTTTTGAAACATTTAAATGACTATTAATTATTTTCATAAGAATAGGTGTTGTAATATAATATGGAACATTACTAATAAAATAAAGATTATCGAAGCTATAATTCTCAACATCTTCTTCTATATTTCTCTTCATAAAATCATCATAAATAATATGAACATTTTTATAAGAAGAAAACTTACTATCAAGTTTATCTTTCAAAGAAGAATCAATCTCATAAGATAAAACTTCACCATAATGGCTTAATACATCAGTAAGAATGCCTTCTCCAGTTCCAACCTCAATAATTAAAGAATTATTTTTTAAATTAGAAAGCTCACACATCTTTTTAACAATATTCTTATCTTTAATAAAATTCTGCCCATACTTTTTTTTAAATCTAAAATCTTCCATATAATCACCAAAAAGAGTATAAACTATTTTAGAACCATTTGTAAATTACTTTTAGCAGTATCTTTAGAAACTATTTCATAATCATCATCTCTAAAATGATCAATTCTTTTCATATCAAAATTAAATAAAGGATTTACTTTTCTATATTCTCCAACAAATCTATTCTTCTTCCAATCAGGATACTTAAAATCAAGAATAGAGCATAAAGAACTAATAACAACAGTTTTCTTGTCATGAGAAAGATTAACCCAGTTCATAGCATTCTCAACTCTAAATAAAGTATGAAGAGAGTAAAGCCCTTCCATTTGTTCTTTATACTCATCTGAAAATCCAACCTTGTTCATTTGATCTTCAAGATGATCTAAAGATTTAATAATATCATAAACATTAGGAATCTTTTTAAAGAAATCTTTCAATGTAGTATTAGCATGAATTCTGTAATTGTTAACATCTTCATCCATATTAAATACCTTTTCACTTTTTGCAATAGCAATAGGCATAATGGATAAATCTTCCCATTTAGTCTCAGAAAAACTTAGGTCATCGAGCAAATCTCTTTTAATAAGTTTATTACCTGTACCAGGTGTTTCAGTAACAATATAATCCTTATTAGACTTTACATCAATTATACCTTTAGAGACATTACTACCAAAATTGCACTTATCTTCAAACTTAATAGGACCAATACATGTAGTCATATTACCACGAACTAAAGAACAATGTGATTCTTTAGCAACATCATACATCTTTTCTAAAACATCAAGTTTTAAATAATCATCTGCATCAACAAACTTTATATATTCTCCATTTGCCTTAAGAAGTCCAATATTTCTAGCAGATCCTGTTCCACCATTTTCTTTATCAATTACTTTTAATTTATCTTTATATTTAATAGATAAATCATCAAGAACATTTAAACTATTATCAACAGAGCCATCATTAACTGCAATAATCTCTACATCTTTTAAAGTCTGTTCTGCAATACTAGAAATACACTTACTTAAATACTTTTCTGCATTATAAACAGGTACAATTACACTAACTTTTGACATATAAATTTCCCCCTTACTAAATATGCACAAATTATACCACAAAATCTTTTAAAAAACAATAAAAACAATTCAAAAAAAGAAAGTAGTTATCTACCTTCTAAAGCATTTCTATATCATTATAATTTTGATTATTATTGTTATTATTCTTATGTTTTTTCTTCTTCTTTTTCTTTTTATTTTTATTAAAATTTAAATTATAATTATTAACATTATTATTAGAATTATTACCACTATCTGTATAATTATTTATATTGTCATTTCTTATAGGAGCATATTTACTATAAAAATCAATATTAGTATATTTATCAAAAGGAACTCTCACTATAATTTTATTTTTTTTATTAGGTATAAACATAAATATAATATCTGAAAGAATAAGTCCATAAAGCATAATCTTATTGAAAGATAAATAATCATTAAAGAAATTAAAATTAACACCTAACTTTTGAATACCATTAAACACCATATTAGTATCAAATATTGCCCTTAAACAAACAACTATATTTGAAGTAAAAACAAGACAACATGTTAAATTAAAATAAATATTTTTTGAAATAGAAGTTCTTTCAATAGAATAATTTAAAATAAAAAGTAAAAGTAAAGCTCCATAAGGAATAAATGTAGGTATAGATGAAGTAAGAGACTTACCAAGTCTTAAATTTAATTTAAGTGTTATATAAAGAGTTAAACCAATACAAACAAGAAGTAAAACATATTTAAGAAAACTAAGAAGTTTATTAAATACCCTAATCATACTAGACACCTCCATTAACATAAGACTTAAACCATCTAGAAACTTCCAAAACAAGATTAACAGAAGAATCATAAGAAGAAACAATCTTAGTATAACTATCACGAGTTAAATCAAAAATATTAGTTTTATCATAATTAGTACTAAACTGATAAGAACTATTATTTTGAATAGATCTCTTAACAAAATCTAAATCGTTAACAAGCATACGACTATTTTGATCAACAAAAGGTTTTATGCTGTCATAACTAGTGCCAGGTAAACTGATACTATAAATATCCATAACTATACAGTCATTAACAATATCAGCTTGATATTTAGAAAGAAGTTCATAATCATCTTTAATTGTAATATTTTTCTTAGCAAAATACTTATTAGCATCAGTCTCTTCAAACTTAGATATACACATATCAAGATTAGATTTAATACTCATCAATCTAAAACTATTTGGATTATTTTTAAACTTATTAGCATCAAATGAATTTGAATTAGCTTTAATCTCCTCTAAATTACCCTTATTTTTCTCATAAGCAGAAACAGCATTATCACCTCTATAGTAAACTTCATTAACGTCTTTATAATGATAAAAATTAACAAGCAAAACAAATATTGCAATTGAAAAAACAAGACCTGTAACAACATAACCAATTACTTTAATATATTCAATTAAAAATTTTTTCATAACTAATCAACTCCTATGCTGCAGGTACTAATCTTAAACTAAACGAATAATAATCATTTGTAGAAACATTATTATTAGTCCAAATAGTAAAATTAAATGAATTATTACTTCCAGCTTTAACATAAGAAGTATATAAAATATCATTACTTATCTGATCAAGAGTTCCACTAGCAACCTTATTACCATTCATAGTAAGAACAAAATTAATATTACTCCTATCAATAGTACTATTCTTATCATTTAAAACAATATTATAACGAGAATCATATTTATTATCATTATTAATAGTAAAACTATAATTTAAATTATTATCTTTACTATTTGTATCATACTTAATCTCAGAATTACTAAGTTCAACTGAACTGCCAGAAATAATTTTAGGATTCTTACTGTCAAAAATCTTAAAGAAACAGAAAGAAAAGAAAAATACAGCAACTATAAGAACAATAACTAAAATAATAATTAAAATATTACTTTTATCTTTTTTTTCATATTTATTATAATTTTTCAATATTATCATCTCCATCTTCATTTTTGTTTTCATCATCATCTAAAGATAAAACTTCAACATCTTTAAATTCATAATCATTAATTTTTTCATTTTCCTTAAGACTTTTAGAAAGCTTAAAAATATCGTAAATAATAAGGAAAATACAAGGAATTGCAACCACTAAAATCCAACCAATAGGCTTAGATAAGAAAAATCTAACATAACCAAGCCATGGTATTACTAAAATAACCTTACCAATAACATTACCAAATGGAACATAAGCATCATCAGGTGTTGTGTTATTGTCACCCTTTGTTTGATACTCTAAAGCACCATCATTTTTTACACTTAAGATTCTATGAGTAACAGTCTTTCCAGTATAACGCATATCAGTTGAAGAAAACGTAATAACATCATTCTTTTTTAATTTATTACTGGGTCTTACTGCAACAACTGCATCTTCAACATTAACAGTGGGAACCATACTTGGACTTATAATAACATAAGCACTTATAAGAGGTGACTTTCCATTAGTTCCAAACTTCTTTGTATAAAAAGAATAAAAAAGTAAAACTATTAAAAGTGCAAGAATAATCGTAAAAAACAGATCACTTAAAAACTTAAATACTTTATTAAAATTATTCATAAATTTAACATTTTTAGGAACATCATAGTAAGATTCTGCACTACTATTAATATTATCACCCCTTTTCCCTATCATATAACTATATATTACTACATAAATGAAATAAAAAGAAGAAAAAAAGGCTAAAAGAAAAACACTTTACAGTAAAAAAAAAGAATAGCCTAAGCTATTCTCTAACTAACAAATATCAAATATTAATTAGTTCCTTTACCATAAACATTAACTTTTACTTGGTAAGTATGTGCATCGCCATCAATTGTGAATGCTGAATCAACCCACATTCTCAAACGATAGTATTTAGTTTGAAGAACGCCACTCTTAGCATTTGATGCATCAGCAGTAAATGAACCTGTTGCAAGCTTCATAGAACCAATTGGAGCTCCATAATCATCAGCTTCTGTACTAGCAGTATAAGCAGCTGGAGCAGCAACTTGAGTATAAGTTGTATTATCATCGCTTTCCTCTAAGTAAAGTCTTATATATTGATTATCTATGTTACTAGTATCTTGTTTAACAGCAACTACTTCATAATTAACTGTTGTATAACCAGTAATAGTACAAGTAACTGTGAAATCAAATGTATTATTTTCACCAGTTAAAACTTTACCTTGATCCTCAGTCATAGGAACAGCATTAGTAATATTAATACCATTTTGTGGTTCATTATAACTCATAGTTATCGTACCAGTACTAATAGTATTAGTAGTTTCTCCTGCCTTACTATAACTAAATACAGCGAATGAAATTCCAACCACTGCAACAATAAGAATAGCAACTCCTAAAACTGAAAGTAATATTTGTTTAGAATTGTTATTATTCTTTTCTTTCTTTTCTTCCATGTATATTTCCTCCTATCTTTATATACATTATATAAAATCAATATTCAAAAGTAAATACCTAAATTTACTATTTACACTAAATATTATAAACATATTTTACATTTTTATTAGTAATTTCTTCTACTTTTTCAAAAGAGACACCATAAATACTAGATATTTTATCAATAATATAAGGAATATATTTAGAACTATTAGTCTGTCCTCTAAATGGAGTTGGTGTCAAATAAGGACTATCAGTTTCTAAAACTAAATCATCTAAATAAAGCCTAGAAAGAGTAAGAGGAAGTTTACTATTTTTAAAAGTAAGAGTACCTCCAATACCTAACTTAAATCCCATTTTAATATAAATACATGCTGTCTCATAAGATCCACTAAAACAATGTATAACACCTTTTAAATGAAATTTCTTTAAAGAATTAATTGTATCTTCTGTAGCGTCCCTAGTATGAATACATACTGGCATATTAAGCTTTTCAGCAAGAGCAAGCTGAGACTCAAAAAGCTTAATCTGTTTATCTCTATCCTCTTTGCCATAATGATAATCAAGTCCAATCTCACCAATACCAACTATTTTTTTATTAGATTTAATTAAATTTTCTAAATAGGATATATAATCATTAGGCAGTCTATCAACCTCTTCAGGATGAAAACCAATAGTAGAATATAAACATGAATATCTATTAATAAGTGGAATACCTTCTTCTATTCCTTTATAATCACAAAAAGAAACAATCATATATTTGCATCCTGCATCAATATTATCCTTAATTACTTTATCAAAATCATCATAATAATCTTTTTCTAAATGACAATGGGTATCTATAAACATAATAATCACCAAAAATAAAATATCATAGATCAAGTTTAATTTCTATGATATTTTAACTTTAGAACATAAAAACTAATGATTATAGTGTAAACTAAATCGTAAATACTTAAAAAAATAAAACTTAAAATTAAAGTTACTACACAAAAACTACCAAAATAAATAATATTTTTCATGAGCGCCCTCCTCTTAAGCACTTAAATAGAGTAACACAAAAAAACTAGGTTTTAAACAAAAATCTAGCTTTTATATTAAACTTTACACATTAACCGTTAATTCTCATAAAAAGCGCTTCTGGTTTATTTAAAATATATTTATTATTAGAATTAAAAGTAAATTCTTTCGAAGAAGAATTAATTTCTTCTAAAATCTTTTTACTTTTATCAGGCATATAAGGTTCTAAGAGAGTGCCACAAACTCTAATAGATTCAAGTAAATTGTAAAGAACAGTCTCTAATATTTCTTTATTTTTATCATCTTTAGCAAGAACCCATGGAGCTTCAACATCAATATATTTGTTAGAATCCCTTAATAAATCAAATATATCAGTTAAACTATCTGCAACATGAAGTGTATCCATATGAGACTTAACTTTATCAAAAACACCATTTATAGAATCTATAAACTTTAATGACTCTTCATCATTTACACCTTTATTTTCAATACTACCATCAAAATACTTAATACCCATTGAAATAGTTCTTTGAACAAGATTTCCTAAGATATTTGCAAGATCACTATTAATACGTTGTTCAACAAGTTCTTCACTAATATTACCATCATTCTCATAAGGTATTTCATGTAAAAGATAATATCTAATAGAATCAACACCATACTTATTAACTAAATCATCAGCATATAAAACATTACCTTTACTCTTACTCATCTTATCATTATTCATTAAAAGCCAAGGATGACCAAATATTTTCTTAGGAAGAGGTAAATCTAAACTCCAAAGAAAACAAGGCCAGTAAATAGAATGAAACCTAACAATATCTTTACCAACTAAATGTAAATCACATGGCCAAAGCTTGTTAAATTCTTCACTTGACCCATCAGGATCATAGCCAATATTTGTAATATAATTTGTAAGAGCATCAAGCCATACATAAACAACATGTTTTGGATCAAATGTAACAGGTATTCCCCAATTAAAACTAGTTCTAGAAACACATAAATCTTTTAAACCAGGTTTTAAGAAATTATTAATCATTTCGTTTTTTCTAGATTCAGGTTGTATAAAGTCAGGATGATCTTCAATATATTTAATTAATCTATCTTGATACTTAGAAAGTTTAAAGAAATATGCTTCTTCTGCTACTTCCTTAACCTCTCGCCCGCAGTCAGGACACTTACCATCAACAAGCTCAGATGGAGTCCAAAAAGACTCACATGGAGTGCAGTAAAGTCCTTTATATTCACCTTTATAAATATCACCCTTATCATACATCTTCTTAAAAATCTTTTGAACTATTTCTTCATGATGCTTATCAGTTGTCCTAACAAACTTGTCATAACTAACATTCATCAAATCCCAAATTCTTCTAATCTCACCAGAAATATTATCAACATACTCTTGAGGACTAACACCAGCATTTTCTGCTTTTTCTTCAATCTTTATACCATGTTCATCAGTCCCAGTTTGAAAATAAACATCATCTCCAATAAGTCTCCTAAATCTAGCTATTGCGTCTGCCAAAACTATTTCATAAGTATTACCAATATGAGGTTTAGCACTAGTATAAGCAATTGCACTACTAATATAAAATTTTCCCATTCAAATCTCCTCCTTAAAATAAAAAAATATTATAAATATAAAGACGATTTCTCGCGGTACCACTTTATTTTATAATAATTTTTATTATACACTCAAAATAGTTAACGCCTATTAACGCTCATACTTACATATCAGTATGAAAGTTCAGAAGCCATAACATATATTAATATTTATCTATTTACACCAACCATAGACTCTCTTGAAAATATATAATACATGTCTCTTCATCAAAACATTTATGATGATATAATATCACAAAATTTATAATTCATCAAATTTAGAATTATTCTTAATAAATAAATATCTTTCTCCCTGCTCTTTAACACCATTAATAAGTGTTGTATCTTTAACAAGAATTTTAAGTTCAATACCATCAATTAAATTCTTAGGGTACTCTTTATTAAAGAAATAATTAAGACTCTTAGTAAGAGATGATGACTCAATATAATCTAAATACATATTAGAATAATTTGTTATCAAACACTTAGAAACATCTTCTTTTATTATTTTTTTAACATTGCCAACAATAACTTTATCAATTTCATTAAGTCTCTTCTTTGTTATCTTAATAATATCAACACTACGAACAGGTTTAAAACTATCAACATCTTTAAATATCTCTTTATTTCTATAATCATTTATAAATGATAAATCATCTATTAACTTAGACCTATAAGTATCAAGAATTAAATCTATTTTTTCAGAATTAATGAGTAAATTATTTTTCTTACCAATTTCTAAAAGTTTATTTTTAATAACATCCATAGAATCAAGTGGGGGACGAGCGGCTAGAGAAGAAATATCAGAAAAAACTAAATTACTAGTATTATTAGTAATAATATCTTTAACCGCTAAAATATAATTATTTAATTGATTTTTTTCTATATTTTCTAATTCATTCATAACCTTAACCTCAACTAATCGACTATTAAAGAATAACTTAAGGACATAAAAGTGTCAAGACAGTTTCTTAATTAATTCCATTAATTTAATTAAAAGAATAATATAATTTTCCTTAAGTTTAACAGTATCTAAAATAATACTTATATTTTTATCATGCTTTTTAAATCTAAACATAGGACTAATCTTATAACTTTCTACAAATAAATCATCCATAGAAATATTATCAAGAACTCCCTCTTTAAAGATAATCTCTATAAAATTACGAGTTTCTCTAACCCTTTCAATATAAGGATTACTAATATTTTCAAACCATTCTTCATACATATAATTAATAATATCAGAATCAGGCATACCAAATCTATCAGTAAGTTCTTCTAAAATCTTATCAAAAGATTTTTGATCAGTAACTTCATTAATAAGTCTATGTATTTCAATCTTCAAATCATTATTTTTTACGTAAGAGTCTTTTATATGCGTGTCTACATTTAATAGTGGTGGTTTCAAGCTATCATCTTCTTTTACATCTATTCCGTGTCTTCTATTAACCTCTTCATTAAGCATAGAAAGATACATATCTATTCCAACACTATTGATAAATCCCGCCTGCTCTGCACCTAAAATATCTCCTGCACCACGAATAGATAAATCACGAGTTGCAATAGAAAAACCAGATCCAAGTTCTGTAAACTCTTTAATAACATTTAAACGCTTAATAGCAATATCATTAAGTTCTTTATGAGGATTATACATAAGATATGCATACCCAAACTTATTAGATCTTCCAACTCTACCACGAATTTGATAAAGTTGAGAAAGTCCAAACCTATCTGCATCTAAAATGATTAATGTATTAACATTAGGAATATCAATACCAGTTTCAATAATAGTAGTACATACTAAAACATCATATTTATAATTAATAAAGTCCATCATTCTATTTTCAAGTTTTTCTTTATCCATTCTGCCATGAGCAAAAACTACTCTTGCACTCGGAACAAGTGATTCTATCTCTCGCGCTTTTTCTTCAATTTTTTCAACACTATTGTAAAGGAAAAATACTTGTCCACCTCTAGATAATTCTTTTTCAATAGCATCCTTAATTATTTCTTTACTTTCTGCTATAACATAAGTTTGAACAGGAAACCTTTGAGAAGGTGCAGTCTCTATTAGAGATAAACTTCTAATACCAGTCATAGACATCTGAAGAGTTCTAGGTATTGGAGTTGCAGAAAGAGTTAAAACATCAACATTAGTTTTATACTGCTTTAATCTTTCCTTCTGTCTAACACCAAACCTCTGCTCCTCATCAATTATAAGAAGTCCTAAATCCTTAGGATGGATTTTTTTATTAAGAAGTCTATGTGTGCCAATAACAAAATCAATAGTACCATTTTGAAGACCTTCTAATATTTCATTAAATTCTTTTTGACTAGTAAATCTATTTAAAAGTCTAATATTAACTGGAAATCCTGCAAAACGCTCTAATGCATTCTTATAATGCTGATTAGAAAGAATTGTTGTAGGGCAAAGAAGAAACACTTGTTTTGAATCAGATACTGCTTTAAAAGCAGCGACAAAAGCAACCTCAGTCTTACCAAAACCAACATCACCACATAAAAGTCTATCCATTGGTTTATCACTTTCCATATCAGCTTTAACTTGTGCAATAGACGTTACCTGATCTTTAGTAAGAGTATAAGGAAAAGCTTTTTCAAATTCAATTTGCAAATCAGTATCAGGACTAAAACTAAATCCTTTTTTCTTCTCTCTTTCAGCATAAAGCTTTAAAAGAGAGTCTGCCATATCTCTAACTTTTTCAGTAACTTTTCTCTTAGTTTTCTTAAAATCACTAGAATTAAGCTTATTAATATGAGGAGTATACCCCTCTTTACCAGAATACTTGTAAAGATTATCAATCTTTTGAGCAGGAATATAAAGCTTATCCCCACCATCATATAAAACTTCAACAAAATCCTTATCATTTCCACCAACATTAAGTGTCTTAATACCATTATAAACACCAATACCATAAGTAGAATGAACAACATAATCACCAATATTTAATTTATTGATATCACTTATCTTAGAAGAATATTTAAAATTAGTTTTATATTTATGTACTGAAACATTATTAATAAATAAAGTATTAGAAGAAATAAAAATAATATCCTTATATGAAAAATCACTATCAAATAATGAAGAAACAATATTTAAAGAATTAGGATAAATCTTATCATAACTAGTAACTTTAAAATCAAACTTAAATCTCTTCTTAAAATTATTTATTTGATAATCTCTTAAAGAAATAACAACAGTCTTTTTATCATTAAAACATTTATTTAGAAAAGCCTTAATTACATCCTCTTTTTCATAAAATTTATCTATAGAATGACTATCAAAATTAATAAGTTCTGATACATAATTAGGCTTAACATTATCAATATCAAGAAAATATAATCCATCTCTTTTAATATCATTAAGATTAAACATATAATTGCCACTATATTCTTTAT
Organism: uncultured Eubacteriales bacterium; assembly: GCA_900319955.1. Classification (GTDB taxonomy): domain Bacteria; phylum Bacillota_I; class Bacilli_A; order RF39; family UBA660; genus UBA2730. Next base: position 17,564 of record ONQM01000007.1, read on the forward strand.
CATTATCTTTTTTATAATCATCAATCTCTTTTAAAGTAGACTTAAAACTATTTTCTATTTGAGAATAATCTTTATAAATAATAATTGGATCATCTAAATAATCCTGTAAAGACTCTACATCTTCATACTTATATAAATATTTTTGTTTTCCAAATTCATCATCAGATGCATCTTTAAAAGTTAAAAATTCAGAATTAGGATACAATGTAATATTATCAATACTTTCAAAAGACTTTTGAGTATCAGGATCAAAATATTTTATATCATCAATGTCATCACCAAAAAACTCAATTCTTATAGGATACTTAGAACTTAAAGGATAAACATCAATAACAAAACCTCTTAAACCAACCTCACCTGTGTTAGTAACGAGTGTTGAAGACTTATATCCCATCTTATAAAGCTTGTTATATAATTCAGATGGTTTAATAGTCATATCTTTCTTAATTGAAATAATAAATTTTTCATAAGTTTTATGATTAGGTAAAAATCTTAAATAACCCATTAAATTAGTAACAACAATATTATTCTCATTATTTCTAATACTCTTTAAAGTTTCCATTCTACTATTTAAAAGATCAGGACTAATAGCCATCGCTTCACTTGATAAAAAATCATCCATTGGAAAAATATAAGTATTAGGATTTAATGAGCTACTTAGAGAATAAATTTTATTAGATTCATATAAAGAATTAGTAACAACTAAAATATTCCTTCCAGAACTTTTAGAAAGATTAGATAAAAAGAAAGCAAAAAAACCACTAGTAAGTCCAGTGATACCAGTTCCTTCCTTATATTTAAATTTTATGCTATCAAATATATTCATTTACTTATTCTTCCTATTATATTTACTTAAAACAAAATCAAATCCGTGTACAAAATAATCATCTAAAATTAAATTAATTGTATCAGAAACACTTTTAAGTAATTTTTGATCATCTAAAGAAAACTTACCTAAAACATAATCAGGACCATTTCCATTTTTAATACTTCCAATACCAACTTTAATTCTATTAAAAACATTTGTGCCTAAATTTTTTTCAATATCTTTAATTCCATTATGTCCACCACTAGAACCCTTACATTTAAGCTTAAAATTACCAGGATTTAAATCTAAGTCATCATAAATAACAACAATATTAGATATGTCAATCTTAAAGAAATTAACATAATCTCTAACAACTTCGCCAGATAAATTCATAAACTTTTGAGGTTTCAAAAATAAAACTTTTTCTCCATTAATTATTCCATCAACATAAAGACCAGAAAATTTACTTTTCCAGTTTGCGTCAATTCCTTTATATTTTAAATAATTATCAATCATATAAAATCCTGTATTATGACGAGTTCCATCATAATCCTTACCAGGATTACCAAGACCTACTATTAATTTCATCTTTCTTCACCTCTTTTTTTAGAAGTATATTCTTTATAAACAACTGATTTAGGTACGCCACGCTCCTTAGCAACCTTCTTAATAGCATCCATTTCTTTCATATCATTTAAATAAAGCAAAACATGATCATAAATAGATAAACTACTATAATCTTCTTTTTCATAATTACCAGAACATATTATAACATACTCTCCCTTAATTGTAGGTAAATTTTCTAAAACTTCTGAAATTTTTCCTCTAACAACTTCTTCATGAATCTTAGATATTTCTCTTGCAACAGCAATTTCTCTATCACCTAAAACTTCTTTCATATCATTAAGCGTATCTATAATTCTATGAGGAGCTTCATAAAAAATAATTGAAAAAGGATAATTTGCAATACTTTTAAGTTCATCTACTCTCTTACCATGATGAACATTCAAAAAACCGTAATATAGAAATCTATTAGGATTAAGTCCTGACATCATAAGAGCAGGTACAAAAGCAGTCGCTCCAGGAAGACCAACAACATTGAAACCATTTTGAATTGCAAACTTAGAAATAATATATCCAGGATCATTAATAACAGGACTACCTTGGTCAGTTATTAAAGCAAGATTCTTGCCATCTTTCAAAAGAGAAAGAATCTTACCTTCAATTTTTTCTTCATTAAATTCATGACAACTAATAAGAGGCTTAGAAATTTCATAATGTTTAAGTAATGGTGTGCTTGTCCTAGTATCCTCACATAAAATATAATCAACACTTTTTAAAACCTCAATACCTCTTAAAGTCATATCAGAAAAATTTCCAATTGGAGTTGGAACTAAATATAAAGTTGGACTATTATCATAACTATTTTGAATCATACTTACCACCTATAATTTCTTCATATTCTTGTGTATTAGAGCCATCTAAATTATGCATAATAAAAGGTTTGTCAACTTTGATACCACTCTTGCCACATTTTATACCTTCCATTATAAAAAGATTAGGAAGATTATCTATACTATCATAAACAAATCTTAAATACTTAGGTTCAAATCCATTCTTTTTAAGAGTTTCAATAACATAAATTAAATTATCACACCTATTAACAGTAGCAAAACGTCCTCCCTCTTTTAATAAAAGATTGCTACACCAAAATATTTCATCTAAACTAATATTATCTTCATGTCTAGCTATTGTCTTATGTGAATTTCTATTTAAAGTTTTATTAGGGTCATACTTAAAATATGGTGGATTACATAAAACTAAATCAAATTTATTTAAATTATCATCCTTAGCATAATCTCTCATATCAGAATTTACAATACTTATGTTTGATAATTTATTAATATTTACACTCATTTTTGCAAGACTTGATAAATCTTTTTGAAGCTCAACGCCAACAATATTGCCTCTAAATCTCTTAGATAAAATTAATGGTACAACTCCATTACCAGTACCCAAATCACAAATATTTTTACATCTTAAATTGATATGAGATAAAGACGCCAATATAACACTATCAATTGAAAAGCAAAAATAATCGCTATCTTGATAGATTTTTAAACTCATACCAAGAATATCATCTAACCTTTTCATCATCTAAATAAGAGCAAGAAATAGAAGTTTTATCAGGAAGCTCTACATTACAAGTTTTATGAAATAAATCAACACTAACTACCTTGCCATCACCTTTCTTAGTTTTAAATTTACCACCAACTTTAGGAGCATCTCTTCTAAGTTCAGTATAACTATCATTCTCATAATTTAAACAACAAAGAAGTCTACCACAAACACCATTTATTTTAGAAGGATTTAAAGCTAAATTTTGATTCTTTGCCATATTAATTGAAACACTATTAAAATCAGTTAAAAAAGAATTACAGCAAAGAAATAAACCACATGGCCCTAAACCACCAACTCTTTTAGCCTTATCCCTAACTCCAATTTGTCTCAACTCAATACGAGTTCTATACTTATCAGCAAGACGTCTAGCAAGGAGTCTAAAATCAATTCTTTCTGATGCAACAAAGAAAAAATATAGCTGTTTTTTATCAAAAGTATAAAAAGAATCGACAAAACTCATATCAAGTTTTAATTCATCTTTAATTTTTCTAGCTTCTAAAAGTGCACTATCAGCATTTTTCTTATTATTATCAATAATAATTTTATCATCATTAGAAATAAATCTAACAAAATTATATTTTGTATTACATTTTTTTATATTTTTAATAACAGTAGCACTAAATAGTGAATCAGATGAAGACAAAATAACATGAGACCCTAAGTCGATTTTCTCCTTAGAATACATAAAATCATGTTCACAAAGCCCATCAAGTAAAATATCATAAAACATTAAACCATCTCCTCAACATCAGTAAGAAAATTATCTAAAATAAGCTTATAACCAACATTATAATTATTATTCTTCAAATATTTTTCAATCAAAATGATTACTTTATATAAATAATCTTTTAAATTTGAAATAGAAGAATCTAATTCTATTTTACCACCAATTACATTAAAAAAATACTTTTCGGATAAAAGTAAAAAATTATTAAAAGAAACTTTGTCAGGTAAAGACTCTAATATATCATTGTAATAAAAAAATCCCATATCCTTAGAAAATAATAAAGTTAAAGTATTTAAATCATTATCAGAAATACTAAACTTTTCATCATTTTTTAAAGATATAATTTGACATCTAGAAACCAAAGTATCTAAAACACTATATCTATTCTTACAAACTAAAATACCAACAACATTAGAAGAAGGTTCCTCTAAAAATTTTAAAAGAGCATTGCTAGAAGCAGCATTAAAAGAAGAAGCATCAGTGACAACATAAACTTCTTTATTTTCACTAAAAGAAGTATTAGAAAAAGAAGTTATTAAATTTCTTACAGCATCAATATCAATTATTTTACTGCTATTAACAGAAGAAGATAAACTTGATGGAGAAAGAACTTTAAAATCAGCAAGAGATGCATCATCAATTAAAGTATCAACCTTATCATCATGATTAGCATTACCATTATGAAAAAGAGCTTTAACAAAATAATCTATAAAAGGTTTTGCATCAGAAATATCTCCAGTTTCAATCAAATAAGCATGCGAAATACGATTATTCGAAATTTCATTATTTATAAAATTTTTAAAATCATCGTAATTCATAAACTACCTCCATCATACAATTAATTTGAAAACTGCAAGAGCAATAAGTCCAGGAGCTCCAAAAATACTAACAATACTTAAAGTAATTATATTAATAGGAATAATAACATTGAATTGATAAGCAAATAAATTATATCCATAAAGCAAAAAACCACTAAATAGAATTTTCTTAAGAAAAGAAAAAAATTTTTGAGACATATTATCACCTAAAAAATAATATGAAAATATAATTAAAAAAATTATTCTAACTCTTTTCTATCACTAAGTGCCCTCTCAAGTGTTAAAGAATCAACATATTCCATATCAGCCCCCATTGGAACACCACTTGCAAGTCTAGAAAACTTAATATCAAGGCCACTAAGAACTCTTTTTATATAAAGAGCTGTAGTTTCACCCTCAATACTAGGCTTAAAAGCAAAAATAATTTCAGAGAATTTTTCATTTTTAACTCTTTCAACAAGTTTATAAATACCAACATCCTCAGGATTAACACCATCAATTGGAGAAATAAGACCATCTAAAACATGATAAGTGCCCTTAAAAATATGCAAATTTTCAAAAACAAAAACAGTTTTAGGATCATCAACAACAACTAAAGAACCATTATGTCTATCTTTATCAGAGCAAATACTACAAACATCCTCTTCAGTTAAATTATTACAAACCGAACATTTGTGCACCTTTTCTTTTACTAATTTCATATTATCAGCAAAAGAATTAACTTGATCTTCATCAAGCTCTAAAATAGAAAAAGCCATTCTCTCAGCAGTTTTTTGACCAATACCAGGCAAATACTTAAAAGACTCAATTAAATTCTTAATACTACTTGGATACATAATTAAAACAATCCTGGAATATTTCCGAATTTAGACATCTTATCTTCAGTAGTTTTATCAACTTTTTTAAAAGCATCATTAAGAGCAACAACAATCATATCTTGTAAAATATCTTTATCATCTTTTTCAAGTTCATTCATATCAATATTAACTTCAAGAACTTCCTTCTTACCATTAACTTTAACATGAACTAAATTACTTTCACCTTCAAAAATAGTATTGTCTATTTCATTCTTAATATTTAACATATCTTTTTGCAATTTTTGTGCTTGCTTCATCATTGCTTGCATATTCATATAAAATCATCTCCTTAATTTTCTACATCTAAAATATCACTAAACTCATCTAAATTACTATCATTATTTATAACCTTAACTGAAGAATTACTTTTATCAGCAACATTATTTTCTTTATTAAAAACAAGTTCAGGCTCTTTTATTAAATCATATTTTTCATTGTTTTTAAAGTGCTTAATAAAATCATCTTTGTAAACTTTCCAATCATCAACTGAAATAATAGCAATTTTAACAACAATACCTAATTTATCTTTTATAATAGATTCCATTTTAGAAATATTAGGATAGTTTTCCACAACAATACCTTCATAATCAAAAGTAATAACAACTAAATTTTTACTAGCAACAGCAATTTTTCCATCACATAAAGTACCACAAATTCCACCTATTTCAGGATCAATTGAAAAGTCATAAAGCTTTTTAAATAAAGAAATATAATCATTTTTAATAGATTTTGAAGCTTCACAGAAAGCATTATTAACCCTAATTTTCATAATTTCTTTAATATTAGAATTTAAAAATTTTTTATTAGAACTTAAACCACTTTTTTTATCACTTTCTGGATTTCCTTCTTCAATTATTTCTTGGGAAATATTATTATTAAAATCATTTTTTTTAACTTCAACTATTTTATTTGAAGCATTTTTGTCAGAAATTATTTCCCGGGAAATATTTTTTTTGAAATTATTATTTTTATTTTCTATAGTTTCACGTGAAACATTATCATTAGAATTAATTTTTTGGGAAATATTATTTTCCAAACCATTTTTATCAATTCCTACTATTTTATTTGAAACATTTTTGTCAGAAATTATTTCCCGGGAAATAATTTTATTCTCAGAATCCATAAAATTAAGAAATAAAATTTCAAAATAAATTTTAGGATTAGAACTTAATCTAGCACTAGAAAGATTATTATTAACGAGATTAGCAAGTTTCAAATAAGATTCATTTATTTTTTTAGAAGAAACATAAGAATTAACTATTTTATCTTTTAAATAATTAAGAAGTTGAATCATAACTTGTAAAATATTAGTACCTCTATCATTCCAAGATTCAAGAGTTGAAACAACTTCATTAAACTTATTTTCTGTAATGAGCTTAATAAAATTATCAATCTCATCATTAGTAATTAATCCATTTAAAGAAAGAAATTCATCTAAAGTAATTTCTTTATTTGAAAAAGAACTTACCTTATCAAGTAGACTAATAGAATCTCTCATACCACCATCAGAAATAATAGCAATCTCTTTTAAAACATCATCAGAAACTTTAATATTTTCATTTTCGGATATCATTCTTAAATTATTAACAATATTATTTTCAGAAATTCTATTAAAATTAAAGCATTGACAACGTGAAACAATAGTTGCTGGAACCTTTTGAGGATCAGTAGTTGCAAGAATAAAAATAACATAATCCGGAGGTTCCTCAATAGTTTTTAAAAGAGCATTAAAAGCTTCATTTGTAAGCATATGAACTTCATCAATAATATAAACTTTATACTTTAAAGTAGAAGGAACAATATTAACTTTATCTATTAGATCACGAATATTATCTATCTTTCTATTAGAAGCAGCATCCATTTCAATAATATCAAGTGAATTAATTGAAGCTAAACAACCATCGCACTTTCCACAAATATCACCATCATTTGAATTTAAACAATTAACTGCTCTAGCAAAGATTTTAGCAGTAGAAGTCTTACCAGTACCTCTAGGACCAATAAATAAATAAGCATGTGAAATATGATTATTTTTTATAGAATTTTTTAATATTTTAACAATAGAATCTTGTCCAACAATTTCACTAAAATTCCTAGGTCTATATTTTCTATATAAAGTTTGATACATAATGCAACATCTCCATAATGATTATACCAAAATGAGAAAAAAAAAACATTATAATTAACGTTTTAATTTAAAAAAATTATCGACAAGCTCTTTACAATCAGAAGAAAGATATCCACAAGAAAAGTTAACTAAGTGATTCCCGAATCTATTAGAAAATATAGAAATAATAGTTTCATGTGAAACATTATCAAAAGAAGTTAACCCACAAAAAACATTATTTATACGAGCTTGTTTAATTGCAGATGCACACATAGGACAAGGTTCCAAAGTTACATAAAGATCACAACCATCAAGTCTCCAATTATTTAGATAAGAAGAAGCATTTTCCACAGCAATTAATTCAGCATGCCTAGTAACAGACATTAAATTCTCCTTTAAATTATGGCCTTTTGCGATAATACTATTATTTTTAACTATAATACAACCAATAGGAACTTCACCCATTTTAAAAGCAATTTTTGCCTCATTAATAGCTTCTTTCATAAATAATTCATTGTACATAATTTCCTCCACAAAAAAAGTGCACATAAATTTAAATGAATTGGCTGCTGTCTTCCAACTCTGACCAGTTGTTCAAATAAACTTATTGCACAAATAGATATTAACACAAAATAAATAAAAAATAAATACTAAAATTATTTCCCGGGAAATAATTTAAAAAAATAAATATCCATAAGCAAATTTAAATAAAAAATAAAACATTCTACACAATTATTTACTTTATAAACAAAAATTGTGGAAAACATGTTTCACGTGGAACATAAAATAATTTTTTTATAATAAAATTTTAAAAAATCATATAGAAAATTATTTCCCGGGAAATAATTTGTAAAAAAAATTAATATAAAGTTAAATTATTACATAAAAAAATATTAAATAATAAAATAGCTAAATAATATTGTTAATAAAAATAAAATATTAAATAAATATGTGAAAAAAATATATAAAATTTATTGTTATAAACAAAAACTGTGGAAAACATGTTCCACGTGGAACTATAATTTATTTATATAATTTCGCTTTAAATATAAAATTACTTCCAAGTAAAAATTTTTATACAGATAAAATTAATTTAATAAAATTAAACAGTAATCTGTGAAAAAAAGAAATTCTAATAAATTAAATTTAAAATATAAAAAATAATTGTGAAAAAAAGAGAATATAGTCCACGTAAAAAAATAATAACTAAAAATAACATCAAATAATAATCAAATTATTTCCCGGGAAATAAAAAAAATTTAATTAATAATGAAAAATAAATTATGAACAAAATCTGTGGAAAACATGTTCCACGTGAAACTACATTCTAATATATATTTTTGCTATATAAGTGAAGAAATTATTTCCCAGGAAATAATTTCAATAAAAAAATTATTGGGAAATATTTGTTAACAAAAAAATAGATGATTTTTAATTATTAATAGCTTCTGTGGATAAATATATTTATATGTTCCACGTGGAACATTGTTAATTTAAAATAATTAGATTATTTCCCACAAATTAAAAAGTAAACAAATGTTTATAAAATTAATAAAGAAAAATTACTACTTTATTCAGTAGTAACTTCTTCTTTTATATTATCTGATGCATTTTCATTAACTTCAGATTCATCAGAATTATCATTTATTTCTTCTTCATGATCTACTATACTTACTGAAGAAGCTGTTTGCTCATCCTTAAGATTAATTAATCTAACACCTTGTGTTGCACGTTTTAAAACAGATACTTGTGAAAGTGGAAGTCTAATAATAGTACCACTATCAGTCATTATCATTAAATCTTTATTTTCGTCATTTGACACTTTCTTAACAGCAATTATAGAACCATTTTTATCGGTCATTTTAAGTGCTGTAACGCCTTTACTTCCACGATGCGTTAATCTATACTCAGAAGCATTTGTTTGCTTTCCATAACCCCTATTTGTTACAAATACAAGCAAATCATCATCATGTACAACTTCAGCGCCGATTGCAATTCCATCACCTAAATCAATTCCTTTAACACCACTAGCTGATCTTCCCATAGGTCTAGCTTCACTCTCATCAAATCTAACCATTCTACCATTATTTCCGCAAATAACTATTTGATCATTACCAGTTGTTTTAAGAACATTAACAAGTTCATCATCATCTTTAAGACTTATTGCAATCTTTCCACCTTTTCTAATTGAATCAAATTCTTCAATTGGTGTACGTTTTACTAGACCTTTTTTAGTAACAAATACAATATATTTATACTCATTTTCTTTTTCATCTAAGTTAAGTATAGAATTAACTGACTCATCCTTTTCAAGAGAAAGTAAATTAACAATTGGAAGTCCTTTAGATTGTCTAGAAAATTCAGGAATTTCATATCCTTTAATTCTATATACTCTACCTAAATTACTAAAGAATAATACATAATCATGAGTCTTTAAGTTAACAAGTTTTTCAACATAATCATTTTCAGTAGTTGCCATACCTTTAACTCCAACTCCACCTCTATTTTGAGTTTTATATATATCACTCTTGATACGCTTAATATAACCTTTTTTAGTAAGTGAAACCATAATGTCTTCAACAGGAATTAAAGATTCATCTTCAATATAATCAATAGCAGTCATATCAATAGAAGTACGTCTCTCATCAGCAAATTTATCTTTAATTTCAAGCATTTCATTCTTAACAACTTCTAATATCTTTTCATCACTAGCAAGAATTGCTTTTAACTCTTCAATCTCTTTTAATAAATCATTAAGTTCTCCTTCAATCTTATCACGTTCCAAACCAGTTAAACGTCTAAGTTTCATCTCCATAATAGCTTGAGCTTGAACCTCAGATAAACCAAACTGACTCATCATATTATTAATAGCCTCTTGATCACTTTTAGCTGCCCTAATAAGCTTTACAATAGCATCAATATGATCAAGTGCAATCTTTAATCCTTCTAATATATGAGCACGTTTTTCATCTTTATTTAAATCAAATTTAGTACGTCTAATAATAACTTCTTTTTGATAATCGACATACTTAGAAATAATATCTTTTAATCCAAGAGTCTTTGGAACACCCTGATCAAGCATCAAAAATATAATTCCATAATTAATTTGAAAATCAGTATGCTTATATAAATTGTTTAAAACAACCTGTGGATTAGCATCCTTCTTCAAAGTAATAGTAATTGTAACACCATTTTTTAAATCAGTGTGATAATCAGAAATACCATCAATAGTTTTATTATGAACAAGTTCAGCAACTTTATTCTTAAGCTCTAATGTATTAACTCCATAAGGAACTTCATCAACAATAATATAATGTCTTCCTTTTTCTTCTTCAATATGAGCACGACTCCTAATAGTAATAGTACCACGACCAGTTTCATAAGCTTTACGAATACCACTATTACCAAGAATAATTGCGCCAGTTGGAAAATCAGGTCCTTTAATATGTGTCATTAATTCATCAAGTGTAATATCAGGATTATCAATGTAAGCAATACATCCATCTAAAACTTCCCCTAAATTATGAGGAGGAATATTTGTTGCCATACCAACAGCAATACCCATAGTACCATTAACTAAAATATTAGGAATACGAGAAGGAAGTACTTCAGGTTCTTTCTCAGTTTCATCAAAGTTTGGAGTAAAATTTACTGTATCTTTGTTAATATCTCTAAGCATTTGAAGAGAAATCTTAGAAAGTCGTGCTTCTGTATAACGCATGGCAGCAGCTCCATATCCTTCAATATTACCAAAGTTTCCATGACCATCTACAAGCATATATCTGTATGAGAAATCTTGTGCCATTCTAACCATTGCTTCATAAATAGAAGAATCACCATGAGGATGATATTTTCCCATAACATCTCCAACAATTCTTGCACTTTTTTTATGAGGCTTATCTGGAGTATAACCAGATTCATACATAGAATATAAAATTCTTCTGTGAACAGGCTTTAAACCATCTCTTAAATCAGGAAGAGCACGAGAAACAATAACACTCATTGAATATTCAAGAAAAGAATCTTTAACTTCTTTAACAATATTATTTTGCTCTAATTTATCTTTTTCATCACCAACACTAATATTTAGTTCTTCTTTTTCTTTGTTTTTATCATTATCCATCTTTAACCCTCCTAAACATCAAGATCTAAATCATAACCTGCATTGTTAACAATAAACTCACGACGAGGTTCAACATCATCACCCATAAGTTTAGCAAAAACTTCATCAGCAGCCATTGTATCATCAACAGTTATTCGTCTTAAAACTCTTCTATTAATATCCATTGTAGTTTCATTAAGCTCTTCAGCATCCATCTCTCCTAATCCTTTCATACGAGTAACTTCATACTTTGTATTAGGATTAAGTGATGCTAAATATTTATCTCTTTCCTCTTCATTTAAAACATATTTAATAGTTTGACCATGTTTGATACAGAAAAGTGGTGGCTGTGCTGCATAAACGTGTCCTGCCTCAACAATAGGCCTAAAAAATCTATAAAATAATGTAAGAAGTAAAACACGAATATGAGATCCATCAACATCAGCATCAGTCATGATTATTATTTTGTCATAACGAAGCTTTGATAAATCAAATTCTTCTCCTATACCAGTTCCAAAAGCAGTAATAATAGTTCTAATTTCTTCATTATTTAAAGCTCTATCAAGTCTTGCTTTCTCAACATTTAAAATCTTACCTCTTAAAGGAAGAATAGCTTGATGCATAGAGTCACGTCCTTTAATAGCAGATCCGCCAGCAGAATCACCCTCAACTAAGAATATTTCAGAATCTTTTGGATCCTTACTTTTACAATCAGAAAGTTTACCAAAAAAATTAGTAACATCAAGGTCCCCTTTTCTTCTAGTTAATTCTCTTGCACGTTTAGCAGCAACTCTAGCACGTGAAGCAGTCATACATTTTTCAAGAATAACTTTAGCTTCATTAGGGTTTTCCATTAAGAATTCCTCAAAAGGTGTACTAAATATCTTATCAGCAATAGCCCTTACTTCACTATTTCCAAGTTTAGTCTTAGTCTGTCCTTCAAACTGTGGATCAGGATGTTTTAAAGAAATAATCATTGTAAGGCCTTCCTTAACATCATCACCAGTTAAAGGATTATCTTTATCTTTTAAAAGTCCTGCTTTAACAGCATATTTATTAAGAATTCTTGTAAGTGCACGTCTAACACCATCTTCATGAGTTCCACCTTCAGGAGTAATAATATTATTAACAAATGAATAAATAGATGCATTATAAGTTTCATTATACTGAAGTGCAACCTCTAAACTAATTCCACGCTCTTCACCACTAATATCAATAATAGTTGGATGAATAGGATCTTTAGTTTTATTAAGCATTTCAACATATTCACGAATACCCCCCTCATAACAATAAGAAATCTTTTTACCATCTTCCCTATCATCATAAAGAGTAATCTTTAAACCTCTATTCAAAAATGCAAGTTCCTGAAGTCTAACTCTCAATGTTTCATAATTAAACACTGTTGTATCAGTAAAAATAGAAGCATCTGGTTTAAATGTAACAGTAGTACCTGTTCTATCAGGATCACAATCATCTATTATTTTTAAAGGCTCTTCAGGATGTCCTCCATTAGTATATCTTTGAAAATAAACATGACCATTTCTATAAACTCTAACTTCTAACCATTCAGAAAGAGCATTAACAACAGAAGCACCAACACCATGAAGGCCACCAGATACTTTATATCCTCCCCCACCAAACTTACCACCAGCATGTAAAACTGTATAAACAGTTTCAACTGTACTTTTACCAGTTTTAGGGTGAATATCAACAGGAATTCCTCTTCCATCATCCTTAACAGTAATAGTATTACCTTTATTAATAGTAACCTCAATATGTTTACAGTATCCAGCAAGTGCTTCATCTATTGCATTATCAACAATTTCCCAAACTAAATGATGAAGACCAGTAACACTAGTAGAACCAATATACATACCAGGTCTTTTTCTAACTGCCTCTAATCCTTCCAAAACTTGAATAGAGGAAGAATCATATTTACCTTCTACTTTTTCATCCATAACTTATCCCTACTTTCCTATAACATTTCCATTTATAACTTCATAAATATTAGCATTATCAATATATCTTTTATTAATATTTTTTAAATCAGTAGTTGTAATAATACTTTGAATATCATGATTAATATACTTAAGAAGCCTATTTCTTTTCTTTAAATCAAGTTCACTAAACACATCATCAAAAAGTAAAACAGGTTTAGTACCACATTCATTTTCAAATAAATCAATCTCACTAAGTTTAAATGATATAACTGCAATTCTCTGCTGTCCTTCACTTCCAAAAACCTTTAAATTATTATCATTAAGTAAAAATGAAAAATCATCTCTATGAGGACCAAATAAAGTCATACCATTATTAAGTTCTCTATAATAATTAGACTTATAAGTTTTTAAAAGACTATTTTTAATAGTTTCATCATCAAAATTATCAATATTTACATTAGTAATATAATTAATAGAAAGACCACTACTACCAGTAAGTTCCTTAAAAATAGAATTGATATTTAAGTTTATTTTATCAATATATTCTTTTCTTAATTTATATATAATGCAAGCTTTCTCTACAAGTTTAAAAGTAAGAACATCAAAATAACTCTTATCACTAATACTATTTGTTAGCATCATTTTTAAATATTCATTTCTATTTTTTAAAAGTCTATTATATTCATTCAAAGTATTTAAATATTTATTAGATAATTGACTTAACTGTATGTTTAAAGTATTACGTCTGATATTAGGAGAACTCTTAATAATTAAAAGATCATCTGGTGTAAAAGAAATAATATCTAAATTAGAAATATAACTTGAAAGCTTTCTAACTAAAGTCTTATTAACATAAAAGTTTTTCTTATCTTTATCTATATCTAAAGAAAGTTCTTTTATAATACTTTCATCCTTAATTTTACATGAAATTTTTGATTTTACTTTACCAAATTTAATAAAATCTTCTAAAGAACCATATCTATGAGACTTAGTAATAGCAAGTAAAACTATAGACTCTAGAATATTAGTCTTACCAGATCCGTTACTACCAATAAATATATTCATATTAGGATTAAGACTAATATTAAGCTTATCATAATTTCTAAAATTATTAAGTTTTAAACTTTTAATAAACATAAAAAATTAAAAAACACTCATTTTACCACCATATCCCCTATATCAGTATCCTACACATACAAGACTATTATACCACTAATACGCCATTTATGCACGCTTTTTAGACATTTTTATGAGTTTTCATGATATAAAATAACCTAAAAGATCTAAGAAGTTGATTATTAAGTATCCTACATGATATAGGAATAACAACAGATGTTTTATTATCAAACCAAACTCTAGTCTGATTACAATGAAGATTTTCAAGTTTCAGAATCTTATCAAAAGCTAAAAAACAGCAGTTAACATCCCTAGGACTACAAGTAGGAAAAAATATCATATTATCAGAAACACATATAGGTACTTTATAATCCATGCCAGTTAAATCTTTAGTACCAATTTCTCTTCCATTATAACTACTACCAAAATATCTACAACTGTGTTCCATTACTTGGAAGGGAGTGCTCATAACAATTAAAGATTTTTCTCTCTCAATTACTTTTGAAAAACCATTTTCTGCAATAATAGCAAGTGTATCACAATTAATTTCATAATCAATATTCATTTTAAAATCCCCCTTTTGATTTAAAATTGACATTATTTTAACACAAACACATGTAGAAAATTGTCGAAATTTGTCGAAAAAAAAAATAAATTCATAAAATATGAATTTATTAATAAGTTCTAATAGGAAGAACTGGAAGAACAAGTTCAGTTAAATTTTCTTTTTCTTTACTCTTTATTATAATAGGCTTAATTTCACCAACATAATTAATATCAACAGTTTCTGTTGAAAAAGCCTTTAAAGCTTCCATCATATATCTAGCACTAAATGAAATCTTTATATCATCTTCTATATTCTTAGTAATATTCATTTTTTCTTCTACTCTACCAATTTCAACAGAACTAGATTTGACAACAAGCGTATTACCTTGAGTTTCAAATGTAACAGTATTCTTATCTTTGTCACTTGTCAAAATAGATGCTCTATCAATAACATTATATAAATCATTTAAATTAGCAGTTATAACCATATAAGTCGATTCAGGAAGTAAATTAGAAGTATTTGGATAAGTTCCACTAATAAGTCTAGACTGGAATAAAACATTTTTATACTTAAATAAAACCTTACTATTAAATATATGCATTTCAACATTAGCCTTATCATCATCATCCATTATTCTAGTAAACTCTAATACATTATGACTTGGAATAACAATATTATAAGAATCCTCAGATGCTTTACTAAGATTAATAAGTTTTCTAGCAAGTCTATAACTATCAGTTGAATTAAGTTCTAAAATATTACCATTTACTTTAAAATTAATACCAGTAAGAATAGGTTTAGTTTCTTCATTACTTGTAGCAAAAGCAGTCTCTGTTATACTATCTCTAAATATCTTACTATTAATATCTATTTTTTTCTTACTCTCATCTAAACTAATAGTAGGATATTCATTTTCAGAAATACCATTTAAATCATATTCACTATTATCTGTGTAAACCATTATTTTTAAATTATCAACAACATCTATATTAATAAATTCATCAGGTATCTTTCTAACAATTTCAAGTATATATTTACCAGAAATAATAATACTTCCTTCTTCTTCTACTTTAAAATCACCATCTTTTAAACTTTCAATAGTAGTTTGAATAGTAATATCATTATCACTTGCAGTAAGAGTAAGTTTATCTTTCTTTAAATCAAACTTAATACCAGCAAGGACTGGAATTAAATTCTTTGAACTAATAGCATGACTAACCTTATTAAGTCCATCTAATAATAAATCTTTCTTTATAGTTAATTTCATAATTTTATTTCCTTCTTTCTTTATATTTATAAATTATTTTTATTATAGCATGTGGATAAGTGGAAAAACTTAAAAACATTTAAGTATAACAACAAAATATTTTAATTTTTCTTGTGGATAACTTGTTTATAATTTTAAGTTTTCAACTACCTATTTTTTCTTTTAATTTTTCTATAATTTTAGCAAGATCTTTATTAACTTCAATCTCCTTAGCTATTTTATCACAAGAGTGCATAACAGTCGAGTGATCTTTTCCACCAAATTCAGTTCCTATCTTAGGAAAAGACTCATTTGTACACTTTCTACATAAGTACATTGCAATTTGTCTAGGATTAGAAATATTAGCACTTCTTTTCTTACTTCTAATATCCTCAACACTTATCTGAAACTCTTCTGCAACAATTTTTTGAATTCTTTGTATGTCATTCTGTTCATAAGTTCCATTGCTCATTAAATCTTTTAAAGCATCAAGAGCAAGAGGAAGAGTAATTTTATCCGCTCCCATAATAGCAACATAAGCAAAAAGTCTTGTAATAGCACCCTCTAAATGTCTAACGTCAGACCCAGCATTTTCTGCAATATAATCAATAACATCTTGTGGAACATCAAGTGGAGCTTTAAAAGCAATAATCTTTCTTTTTAAAATTTTCTTTCTAAGCTCAATATCTGTAGGATCAATATTAACAGAAAGTCCCCAAGCAAATCTTGTCATAAGTCTGTCTTCCATAAGTTTTAAATCATCTGGTGACCTATCTGATGAAACAACAATTTGTTTAGAATCACTAAATAGTGTATTAAATGTGTGGAAAAATTCCTGTTGACTCTTAGTAGCATTTCCTAAATACTGAATATCATCAATCATTAAAACATCAATATCACGATACTTTTCTTTAAAAAATTCCATTTCCTCATAATTATTTTCTTTTCCACTCTTTCTGTTCATTTTAACAAAGTCATTAATAAATTGTTCTGACGTAACATATAAAACCTTTTTAGAAGAATGTTCAACAATATAATTACCAATAGCATGCATCAAATGAGTTTTTCCAAGACCACTATTACCAAATAAGAATAATGGATTAAACATTTTACCAGGATTTTCTGCAACAGACATTGCAGCAGATTGTGCAAACTTGTTTGAATCACCAACAACAAAGTTATCAAAAGTATATTCTTTTTTCAAATTAGAATTAAATTTAAATTTATTATTATCTTTTGGAATATCTTCTACTTTAACAGATTTTTCTTCATTTTTCTCTTCTTCAACTTCATCTTCTGTAACAAAAGAGATGTTAGTATCATTATTAACAATTTTATCAAATATAGATTTTATTAAATCGTAATAATTATCTTGTAAATGTTTCTTGTATATAGACATAGGAACAAGTACTTTAGCATTACCATCTTTATAATATATAAGTTTCGTTTCACTAAACCAAGTATCATACGAAAGAGATGATAATTCTTCTTTAATCTGTGCTAGAAAATTGGTCCAAAGGACCTCTAAGTTCATTATACCATCTCCCCACAATCAATTTATACCAAATATAATAAACTACTTTGTTGAAAAAAGAAATAGTTTTTTTAAACTTTTTTTATCCACAATTTATGAACAGGGTTTATCCACAATTAAAAACATTGTCGAATAAAGATAAATAAGACTTTTCCACATTTTCCACAGATTTTATAATTAACATAGTGAAAAAAGTTATAAACAAGTATGTTAACTTGTGTGGAAAACAAAAATTTTATTGACAATATGAGGTTTTATACCTTATAATAAGGTAGATTTGTCTGGAGGTGGAAAATATTATGAAAAGAACTTATCAACCAAATAACAAAAAAATGAAGAGACATTTAGGTTTTTTTGCTCGTCGCAAAGGTAATGTAATTAATAATCGTCGTAAGAAGGGCCGTAAAACTCTTTCTAAATAATCACTTTTTTAGTGATTTTTTTTAAATTAAGGAGGAAAGAGTAAATGAGAAAACTATACATAGTAAAAAAAGAAGAAGATTTTAATAATATAATAAAAAAAGGAAAATTAAATAAAAATAAATATCTAGTAATATATAATATAGAAAATAATTTACCATATGATAGATTTGGAGTATCTGTTCCAAAAAAATTAGGTAATGCAGTATTTAGAAATAAATATAAAAGAAAATTAAGAAGTATTATAGATATTTATAGAAAAGATTGTAATAACTCTAAAGATTATATTATAATATTAAGGAGTAAGGGAAAAGATTTAGAATTTAATGAATTAAAAGAAAGTTTAATTACCCTACTAAAGCAAGGAGAAAAAAGATGAAGAAAAAAAATAAGAAAAAGTTAATTATTCTTGTACTCTTAGTAACACTTCTTTTAACAACAGGATGTACAAAGACATTAACTGATAAAAACAAAAAAGCAGTAGTTAACAAAGTAACAGGACAAAACTTAACAGAAAATATACTGTGTAAGCCAACAGATAAAGAAACAATAAAACAGTATAAGGATAGTGGTGTAAAAATAGATAAACTTCCAGAATGCAAAGATTTTAAAGTAAACAGTGGAAAGTATGAAGACCTTTGGACAGCACTTCTTGTAAAACCATTAGCATTCTTAATACTAAAAATAGGAACATTTACTAAAAACTATGCACTAGCACTTATAATACTTACAATATTAATAAGACTTGTATGTTATCCATTTACAAGAAAAACTGCAATGCAAAGTGAAAACATGAAAAAAGCAAATCCTGAAATACAAAGAATTCAAAAGAAGTATGAAGGAAGAAAAGACGAAGATGCAATGATGAAGCAAAGTCAGGAAATGATGATGGTATATAAAAAATATAACATTAATCCAACATCAGGATGTATATTTGCATTCTTACAGTTACCACTATTTATAGCATTCTATGAAGCAGTACAGCGTTTCCCAGTAATCTTTGAAGATAGCTTCCTAGGAATGCAACTTGGAACAACACCATCAATAGGACTTACAAGTAAATTCTTCTTTATGTACTTAATATTAATGTTATTAATAGGACTAACAACTTATATGTCATTTAAAATGAACTCATCAGGAAATGATTTAGATCCATCAATGAAACATATGCCAGTATATATGACAGCAATGATAATAATAACAGCATTATTTATGCCATCAGCTTTATGTATTTACTGGTTAACAAATAACTTATGTACAATGCTTCAAAATTACATTGTAAAAAAAGAAGTAGCAAAAAATAAGTAGGAGGTAGTAAAGATGGAAAAACATTTATATACAAAAGAAACAAAAATGGATGCAATAAACTTAGCAAAAAGAGAACTTGTAGAAACAGAAGATAACTTAATAATTAATGTAAAAGAAGAAAAAGAAGATAGTGTAACAATAGAAGTAATAGAAAAAAGAGAAGTAATAGAATTTATTAAAAGTTATATAGTTAAACTTCTAAATGAAATGGGATATCAAAATATAAATATAGAAATAAAAAATAAAGATATAACACCAAACTTTACAATATATAGTGATGATGATGCTTTGTTAATTGGAAAATCTGGTAGGAACCTAAAAGCACTTCAAAAAATAACATCACAAGCTGTAAGGAAAGAATTAGGAGAAAACTTTAAATTCATTATAAATGTTGGAAACTATCAAGAAAAAAGAGAAAAAAGTCTAGAGCATCTAGCATTTAATATTGCAAGAGAAGTAAGAAATACAGGAATACCTGTAAAAATGGATAGAATGAATTCTTATGAAAGAAGAATAATACATAATACCCTTGCAAATGATAAACATGTAACAACACATAGTGAAGGTGAAGAGCCTAATAGGTATGTAATTGTTGAACCAAGAGAGAATAATTAACTCTCTTTTTTTATGCAAAAAAAAGACTAAGAATTTTTATCTTGGTCTTTTAACTCTTCTTTTGTTTTAATTTTAATACTATCTTCATCTAAATTATCTAAAGCAAATGAAATACATTCATTTATAAGTCTATTAACTGATATGTTGCTAGCACTAGATATTTCTTCAAGTTCACTCAAAAGAGAATACTTAATTCTCATAGTTTTAAGTACACTTTTTTCATTATTAATATTTGGAAGTTTAAATTCACCCATATATATCAGTACCAGCCTTTTAATTAATTTTACAAAAAAGTAATACCACATGTAAGTTTCACAATTAGTAATACTTAAAGTAAATTCAATTAAATATAATTTTAGATACACAATTTGTTTTACAAAAAGTAATACAATTGTGTGACTTAAATAAATTATTTTTATGTTTTATTCTTTAAATAATAGATTATTTAAAGAGGTAGAAAATGAAAGAAAAAAATTTAAATAAGATTTTAAAGACAAGTATAGTTACATTTTCAATTTTAACAGTAATAAATTGTATTGGAATAATGAATAGTAGTCATGCATTATTTGAGAAAAGTGTAGATAGTAAAAACAAAATAAGTATGAAAATTGTTAATTATGCTGAAAAAGGTGTTGCAACAACATCAATTGCAAATCTTGCTAAGAAAGACAAAACAAATTTAGCATATGATGAAACATCTGATAATAATTTAAGATATATAGGAGCAAATCCAAACAACTATGTAAGATTTAATAACGAGTTATGGAGAATAGTAGGAAGCTTTGCAAATATAAGTAATGGAATAACTAGTTCAAAGAGAATAAAACTAGTAAAGAATGGATATGCATATACAGGAACAGCATTTGATATTAATAATGTTAATGATTATTCAACATCAACTTTAAAAACAACACTTAATGGAACATATTATAATGGATTAACAACAGATGCTAAAAACATGATAGATAATGCAGTATGGAATATTGGAGGATTTGTTCCAACTTGGAATGCATCAACTGGTTCGAATGCCGCTAATTTCTATGCA
>ONQM01000030.1 GCA_900319955.1 uncultured Eubacteriales bacterium
ATTTTGGGGGTAAGGGGGAATTTTGCCCTTTTTTACATATTTTTAATAAATTTAATTTTTTATCAAAAAATACTTGATTTATGTTAGCAAGTTTCATTTTTCTTACGAAAAACAAAACGTGCCTCGTTCATTTTTTACTAACTTTTTACAAAAAAGTTATCAAAAACTTTGAAGATTATTTCAAATCTTCAAAATCAGGTTCTTCATATTTTGCATAATATAATCTATCAGGACCAGTTCTTTTTGATTTAATATGAAGACCTTCTTTTTCTAAATTATCTAAATTTTGATTTAATAATTTTCCAAATACTGATGGTAAGATTGGTAGTTTTAATTCACCAACAATATCAGATGATTTGAAAGAAAATTCTTTTTGCTTAATCGCATAATTTAGAAAAATTATAAGGTTAAGATTTAAATCATTACTATCAGTTTCTGATACTTCAAATGTTAAATCTTTATTTCTTTTTAGAACTAAATCAATACTTTCATAATCTCTACTTTCATAACTTAATAGTATTTTATCTTTAAGATTTTGATCTCTTTTTAAAGTGATAATTCCATCAACTGAGCCATCAATAGCAGTAGAGCCAAGTGATTTATTATTCTTATTTAAGTGATGAATTAATAAAATTGTAAAATTATATCTTTTACATAATTCTCTAAATTTTGGAATAACATATTGTCCCATATCTTGATAATTATTTAAGTCATATCCATTGTTTAAATCAATTCCACTAAACATATCTATGATTACAAATTTACCTTTAAGCTCTCCTGAAAATTTTTGAAACTCTAGTTGCAAGTCCATTAAATTTAATTTTCTTTCATTAATTTCCTGCTCTTTTAATCTAAAATTATCATCAGTAAATTCAAGTTTCATCTTGTCAATTCTATCTAAAATTTGTGAAAAATTCATTTCTGTGCTAATATATAAGACAGGAGATGGACTTGTTCTAAATCCTAAAAAGTTTGTTCCTGTTGCTATCGAGTTAGCAAGTTGTAGTGCGAGTAACGACTTGCCAACTTTTGGTCTAGCAACAAGACAATATAATCCATTAGATTTCATAAAGTTCTCAACTATGAAATCTTTTTTAATGTTTTCTTTTCTCATTTCACTTATTGTTTTCATTTTGCACCTCCTTTCTGGCATTAAAAAAACTTGTATCATCTACAAGCAATCCCTAAAAATAGCAATATTATCCCTGAAACTTTATTTTAAATCCTGTTCCTTAGGATTAGTCTTGATTTAGCCAATTGGCAAGGTACTAATATAAATCTACGAACATTTACTGTACCTTTATTTACTAACGATTATTCTTTTTATAACATCTTTTTTAGTAAATGTGATATTCATATAATCCATTGTCATATTCTTTAAATGCTAGATATTTAAATTTTTCTAATATTTTTAAATTATTTTTAAAACCAACATTAGTTATATGAATTTTATTTTGGATATCTCCAATATTGATATGAGCTACAAGCTTATCAAATGCTTCTGAGTAAAGATAAGCATATATTTCTTTACCTTCTGGCTTGATATTTTTGTCTTTCCATATCTTGTGATTTGATAAATCTAGATGCTTAATACTTGTCATACATAATTTTTCCTCCTTTCTATTTGGAAATTAAGTTTCCATAATTACATATTACACTATAAATTTTATTTTGTCAACCAAGTTTCCAAAAAAAACTTTACTTATTTAAAAAGTTAGTATATAATTAAGTTATTAGTGGAGATGATAGGATGTTAAAGAAGGATAAATCTGAAGAAACACTCGCAGAATTAATTAGAAATGCAAGAAAAGAAAAAGGACTATCTGCAAGAAAATTAGCAAATCTACTTAATTTAAGTCATACAGAAATTAATAATATTGAAAGTGGTTATAGAGTTAAACCATCTATTATTGTTTTAAAAGGAATAGAACAATATTTAGGTATTCCATTTAGTAAGACTGCTAAATTAGCCGGTTATTCAAAAGAAACAATTAAATATGGTGAAGAAGAAATTATTGTTAGCTATGAAATGTATGATAAAAAAATAAAAGAATTTAAAGAGCAAATCAGATACGCTGAAAACATTATTGAAATAAAAAGGCATATAGCAATGGATACAGAAGAATATTTTAAAGATATACATAATTATTTAAAAAATCAAAAAGACATAGATAAAAAATTATTAGATAAAGCAGATTCTATTGAAAGATTTTTATCAGAAATACAAAGAAAATACGAAAATGTTTATAAAGAAAAATAATGACAGCAATGACAGGAAAAATTAGATGGTACCCACCCAAAATTTGCCGTCATGCCGTCATTAGTAATTAAATTATAGAAAAATATGAGCATATTGTTACAAATATGCTTTTTCAAATGGAATTTTTACAGAAATTATTCTCAAAATTTAGTTTTTGTGCTATTATAATACTTACTTTTCGAAGGGGGAATATACATGTTGAATGTTAGTAGTATTAGAGATTTATTATCAAAGATGACCGAAAATACTAATTTTAACATTAAAAAAATTGGAAAAGCATTTGGGAGTTTAGATTATACTGATGATGATAATCAATCATTACTTCACATTCTTGTTGATAATAAATATGATGAAGCAAAATGTTTTTTGGCAATTCAATCATTACTAAAAATTGGGCTTAGTCCTAACTTAGAAGATGATTTTAATTATAATTTTATTCAAACCGCATTATATGCTGGATATAGTGAGAATTTTATTTTAAATATTATTGCTGAAGCATTAAAATATAATTTAGATATTAATCATGTTGATAGTGATAAAGATACTATTGTTCATACTGCAATTTATAGTGATGATTATTTAGGTGAAGTTGAAAGAATATATGAGTTATTATGTGCTAATGGATTTGATTCTTCTAAATTAGATCATGATGGAAGAAATTTAATTGAAGCAATGATATTTCAAAAGCAATATTCTGATTCACAAATTGCTAGATTTAAAAAATTATTTACTGCGAATTTAGATAAAAATGAACAAGTAAAGCCTATTGTTAATGAGAATAAATCAATTGAAGTTCAAACACCACCTCCAATTGTTCAAACACTGTCTGAAAGAGAAATATCTGATTTAGAAAAATATGGTAAAGTTTTAAACAAGAAAAATTATGTTGTATCTCCTACAATCGGAAGAGAAAAAGAACTAAAAAATCTTATGATTACTTTAGCTCAAAACAAAAAAAGGCCATTAATTGTTGGAGAATCAGGTGTTGGTAAGACTGCTTTAGTAGAAGAATTAGTATATAGAATTAAAACTGGACAAGTACCTAAATTTTTGCAAGGTAAAATTGTTTTAGAGATTAATCCTAGTGAAGTAGTTGCGGGATGTCGCTACGTTGGTCAATTTGAAGAAAAAATGACTAGATTAATGAATTTGTGTGAAGAATATGATGTTATAGTTTTTATTGATGAAATACATACGATATATGGCGTAGGTGCAACAGAATCAAAGAATAGCGACATGGCATCAACACTAAAATATTATATCGATAGAACGAACCTAAAAGTTATTGGTACAACTACTGAAAAAGAATATGATGAATTCTTTTCTAATGATGCACTAAAGAGAAGATTTGAAAAAATTAAGGTACAAGAACCAACTGATGAAATCTTATATCAAATTATTGATAAGGTAATAAGTGATTATTATATAACAACGGGAATTTTATTTGAAAATGACAATATTAAGGGACAAATAGTAAATATTATACTAGATGCCACTTCAAAAAATCATAGAGTATATAATGATGTTGTTAATAATCCAGATTTATCCATTTCAATTATTGATAAAGCCTTTGCCTTTGCACAAGTATATGATAGTGAATTTATAACTGCGGAGCATTTTATTGAAAGCTTTGAATACTGCGATAGAATTTATGAAACTTCAAGAAATGGAGCAATTGCGAAGTTAAGAAGTTTGGATGATAGTATTTCTAAACCAACTGCCAAAATATTAAAGATAGATTTTAATAAACACTAAAATAGAAAAGAAAGGGGGTTATTATCATGCCAGAATTAACCGACGAAGAATTATTTAAAGTGCTACTGGAAGAATGTGTAAAAAATGCTGTTCCTGTAACATTAAATGTAAGTCATGATGAAGAAGAAAAAGCACTAAAAATATGTGATAATTATATAAATAATGGTAATATAGATGTACATGATATGACTCCTCTTACTATCTATTATATAATTAGTAAATTGCCAGAAAATAGACAAATTGTGTTTATTAAGGAAAATATAGATTATATAAAAGAAAAAGATGAAGATGTATTTTTATATAATATGTTAGCACCAAAATCACTTTCTTATTTTCTGTCATTAAGAGTCTTAAAAAAAATAAGAACAATAGATTTTGAATTATTTAAAAAAATTATAAGTTGTAATCAAGAAAATTTATTTCATGGGTTTAATCATAGTGATTATATAGAGTTTTATACTGATTTTTTTAATGAAATACTAGAAATAGATAATAGAGAATTTATTAACGCTTTATATTTTCATAATAGACTTTGTTATGATACTAATCATGATATAGAACAAATTAATGATGTATTTGATTTACAGAAAAAATATAATAAAGAATTTATAGAGTTTTTATTAGAAAAATATAGTAATAAGATTTCAACATTTACTCCACATGAAATGTTAACGTTCATTAGTTATATTGAAGATATAGATATATATAAGGCTTTTATAAAAGAAAATTACAACAAAATAAATGAAGCATTTGGGAATATAGAAGAGTATGAACTAAGTGAATATTTAAGTGAAACAGATGAATTAAAACAAGAATTATTAATATATACTTTTTTTGATAATATAGTTAAAAAACAAGATATAACTAAAATAATATACAAGATAAAGCCAAATATAATAATTGAATTATATAATAAAAATAAGGAAGTATTTAAATCTTTGACATTAAAAGATTGGATTAAAGTTTGTTCCAATTCAAGAACTTTTAATGATGATTTTAAAAATATATTAGATACATTTGAAATAAATAATATAGAATCTTTATTTGATAATAGTTTTTTCCTAAATTATTATTACAAACAAGATATAAGATCATTAGAATACATTGAGGAAAAATATAGAAAAGGTATAAATATTGATGGTATTTTTGAACCTATTGATGAAACAACATCTATCTTTTCAGAAAAGTATTTTAAAAATTTGAAAGAGCTTAAAGAAAAACTTAAAAATAATGATATTACTAAAAATGATAAAGAATATAAATTACTTTTATCTAACTTTATCTTATTTTTAAAAAATCAAAACATAATAAATAGTATTGAAGGAAATAACTTTAAAGAAATAGAAAAGTTATTTTATAGAATTGTTATGGGTCTATCAATGACAATTGTATATCAAATATCAAGTATTGAAGAAATAACAATATTAAACAGACTTGGTAATATTGATTTTGATGTCAAGGGTTTTAGTGTTGAACAATTAGAAAGATATAATGTTAAACAACATAAGCAATTATATAGTAAATTTGAAGATAGCGATTGGCATATTAAAGACTATAAAAAATTAATTTTAAAATTAATGTTTATGGTTGGATTTAATCACTCAAAATCATTATTAGATATAGATGATACTATACCTGTATTAGAACATTTAGTTGGTAACGTTGATGTTAAAACTATAAAATTAAATGAGCAAGGTGATCCTATATTAAATAGTAAAATAATGAATTTATTATTTAGTGATAAAGAATATTCTAAGATAAAAGAGATGTTATTAAATAAAGATAGTGAATTATATAAATATTTCCCTAGAATATTTAATGAATGGGAAATGATTCAAATGAATGGTAAAGATAAATCTTTAAATACTATAATTGATTTTTTGAAAAGTGATGAAATTTCACTCCCACCAGAATATTATAGATTAGTTGGATTATTTAAATATATTGGTTGTAGTAATAGTATTGTAAACGAAACTTTATCATTGCATAATCAAATGCTAAATAGAAGTGAATCATCAATTCCTAGAATTATGGGAACAAAAAATGAATATACATACGAAATATTAAAATTAGATGATATGGAAGGTTTAGCAGTTGGAAATAAAACTGATTGTTGCTTTACTGTTTTAGGTAATGGATATTCATGTTTAAAACATGCCGTTACAAGCGGAAATGGTAGGATTTTAGTTATAAAGAAAAATGATGAAATTATGGCTCATAGTTGGATTTGGAGAAATGGTGACTTATTATGCCTTGATAACATTGAAATATCGAAAACAATAAGTGAAGTAGATTTCTTTGATGTATATTTACAACTGTTTGATGAAATAATTAGAAAATCATTTGAAGCTGAAGGAATAGAAAACTGTATAAAAAATATAACAATTGGATTTACTAATTTTGATAAAAAGATAAATGGAATAGAAAATTATCCATGTTTAATATCTAAAACTTGTAATTTACAAGAAAAAAACTTTGGAGAAAGATTAGGAAAAAACAGAAAGTTTGTAGATACCTTACCTCAACCAATTGAAGAAGTTGGTTATTCTGATTCGAAAAATGTTCAATATATAGTTAAAGGAAATGGTAATTTTAATTTAAGACAAGTTCCTACTTGCTATCAAGATGGACAGCAAGAACAAATAGTTAATGGATTAACAACTGAAAGTAAAGTGTTAAAGAAAAAATATAATAAAATATGATATAATTATTAACAAATGGGAGTTGATTAATTAATGGAATATATTAAAATATTTTTACCTTATATTGTTTCAATATTCACTGCTTGGTTAGCATATAAAGAAGCAACAAAAAAATATAAGTTAGAATTAGAAAAGTTAGAAAAAAATCATAAAAATGATTTAGAAAAATTATTGAAACAACATGAAGTTGATATAGAAAATTTAAAAGAAAAGCATAAATTAGAAATGGAAATGAAAGATAAAGAATATAAACATGAAATCGAAATGCAAAAATTAAAAAGTCAATCTACCATTGATGAAAAAAATAAAGAACTAGAAGGCAATGCGCTTTATGGAATAATGGGAGATGTTTTCAAGGATGTACTTAGTGGAAAAATAACGCCAGAACAAATTGAAAAATTACAAAAACAATTTCCTAAAAAACAGCCCTAATAGTCAGTTAAGACTACTAGGGCTTTCTTTTACTTATTTAATATAGCATAACAATAATCATATACATCTAAATGTTTATTTATAACTTTATCTTTAAAATCAGTTTCAAATATATTAAATAGCATTTCTATTGAGAAATTTTTCTTTTCTTTTTCAGTAAGTTCTAAATACTTGGCTGAAAGAAATAATAAATTCTTATAGTTAGCAAAATTAACAATAGTTTTGCTATAACGTGGATCAAGTTTATTTAAAATCTCTTTTAATAGTATAATCATATCTTTAATATTAAAATTAATATCAAAATTCTTATTTTCTAATAGATATATTGCTGATTTTATTTTATCAATATTACTTAAATTATCATACATATCTAATAAATCAATTACTTTATCAGTATTATTATCTAACAACATATTTTACCTCTTTTCCTTATTTTATGGGCTATAAGCAACTTTTCTTAATTACTACCTGTGTCTTCATCACATTCATCCAACTCTTCTTTTGGATATTTATAAATATAGTCTTTTAAGTTATATTTTATGAAATACTTTTTAGCTTCTTTTATCTTTTTATTTGTAAGTTTCTTTTTAACTTTTAAACCTATTAAAGCATTATCTATATTTTTGTAACTTTCAATTAAAGCATCAGATTGAAGCATGTACGATATTTCTCCATTTATGTTAATTTTTCCACTATCTTTATTTGTTATACCTGTAAGAATATTAAGAAGTGTTGATTTACCACTACCAGATGCACCAATCACAGAAATTATTTCTCCTTCTTTAAGTTTTAAATTAATATTATCAAGTATTTTTTTATTTCCGTATGTTTTTGATAAATTATTAATTTCTAATATCATATACTAAATCTTTGTAATTAGTGATTTTTTCAAGAGCATTTCCACTTATCATAATCTCTTGCATTCTATTAAAGTCTTCTTTAGAAAAACTTGAGTTTTTAGGCCATGCCTTTATTTCTTGGTAGTTTCCAATAGCATTTTCTAAATCTTTTATACTAGTATTTGGAAATTCATTTTTAATTATTTTTGCAAGGCATTTTTTATCATGAGTATTTGTATATTCAAGACCCATATCTATACTTTTTATGAATCTTTTTATTAATTCTTTATTATTATTTATGAAACTTTTTTTTGCATAATATGATGTGTAGGGAACGCTGCCAGAAAATGCCCCTAGTGCTGCTGCTTTATATCCATAGCCTTTTTTAATGAGTTCTGTTGCAGTAGGCTCAAATAGTGTAACTGCATCTCCCATACCACTTATAAATGCACTTGCCATTGCATCAAATGATACATCGTTATTAACTTTTGCTTTTAGTTTATTTTTCTTTAATATATATCTTAGGGTAAGTTCAGGCATTCCATTTTTTCTGCCTCCAATTATTTCTTTACCTTTCAAATCTTTAATTTTAAAATTCTTATATTTCTTTCTAGTTATAATAAATGAACCATCTTTATTTGTAAGTCTTGCAAAACTTTTTAAGTAATCTTTTTCATGTTTATTATATATGTATATTGTTGTTTCACTTCCAGAAAAACCTATGTCTGCTGATCCATTTAGCACGCTAGATGCTACTTTATCAGCACCTGGAGTTGTTGTAAGATTTAAATCTATTCCATTTTCTTTAAAGAATCCTTTTTCTTTTGCAACATACATTGGTGTGTAAAAAACTGAATGTGTAACTTCTGATACTTTAACTTCTCTAACTACTTTAGGTCTCTTATAATTAAACAAATAAGAACATACTATTAAAAATAATATAATTATAAATATTAGTTTATATATAATTTTCTTCAATTTTACCATCCTTTCATATTAGTTTATTTAAATGTTTTTATTTAATTAATTATGTTTAACTAGTTATTTTTTTAGTTTTAAAAAATATAATTAGAAAGAGGTGGTAAATATTAATTACAAAGTAAAAAAAGGTGATACTTTATATGGTATTAGTAAAGCATATGGTGTCTCTGTTAATGACTTAAAGAAAATAAATAATTTAAATTCAAATAATATTGTTGTAGGAGCAACTCTAAAAATACCAGAGGATAGTAACTTTATAAATTATGATAATACATTCACATATACTGTAAAACGTGGAGACTCACTTTACTCTATTGCAAATCTTTACTCATCAAGTGTTAACGATATAATTAAATTAAATAATCTAAAAAGTATTAATTTAAATATTGGTGATAAATTATTAATCCCAGAAAAAAATAAAACATCTCTTCCAGTAAATTTTAAAATATATACAGTAAAACGTGGCGATACAATATATAGTATTGCAACTAAAAATAATATATCAGTTGATACTCTTTTAAAGGATAATAATAAAAGTTCTAATGTAATTAATGTAGGTGAAGTATTAAAAATAAGAAAAGAAGAAAATCTAGAGTGTTATGGATATAGGGCTTATACTGTAAAACGTGGCGACTCACTTTACTCTATTGCAAAAAAGTTTAATACAACTGTTAAAGATATAATAGATAAAAATAATTTGGACGATAATACTTTAGAAATTGGAAAGGAGCTTGTGGTTTGAAGATATTAGTTAGCGATGAAAGATTAAAAAGTTATAAACCTTATAATGATTTTTTAAATGAAAATAAGGGGATTGGTTATTTAAAAATAAGAGCTTTTACTGCGAGTGAGGCTGTACCTATTGTTAATTTAAATATCACTGTTACTAAAGAAATAGGTGAGTATGATGTTATTTTTTTTGAAGGCGTGACAGATTCTTCTGGAATGATTAATGATATTGCTCTTCCTGCATGTGATAGATCTATAAGTAATTTAGAAGTACCAAGTTGTGCTGTTTATAATGTTTCTGCTAAAAAAGATAAATTTAATGAAAATTTTTATAATGTAAAAGTATATAATGGAATAAAAACTCTAACAACAATTAATGGAGGCTCTTATGATTAAATATCCAGTAGTACCTGAAAATATTAATGTTCATTTAGGGAAACCTAAGTCTCAAGCTGAAAATATAACAATTCCTTTTACAGACTATATTAGCACGGTTGCAGCATGTGAAGTTTATCCTACATGGCCAAAAGAAGCATTAAAAGCTAATATTTATGCAATAACTTCTTTTACATTAAACAGAATTTATAATGAAT
Organism: uncultured Eubacteriales bacterium; assembly: GCA_900319955.1. Lineage (GTDB taxonomy): Bacteria > Bacillota_I > Bacilli_A > RF39 > UBA660 > UBA2730. The sequence continues at coordinate 10,292 of ONQM01000030.1, forward strand.
GGTATAAAAGTGAAGGGTATGATTTTGATATTACTTCTAGTCCTTCTTATGATCAAACTTTTATTAAGGGACATGAAACTTATGAAAATATAAATAATATAGTAAAAGATGTTTTTAATGATTATCTCTATAAGAAAGGACAAGTTCAGCCTTTTTTTGCAGCTTATTGTGATGGAAGAATGTTAAAATGTGATGGACTTTCTCAGTGGGGAACAGTTGAACTTGCAAATAGTGGCATGAATGCTTTAAATATTTGCAAAAAATATTATGGAAATGATATTATGTTAAAGCTTGATGCTAAGACATCAAGTAATCTAGAGGGTTATCCTGGTTTTATTTTAAAACTTGGAACATTTGGTAATCCTGTTATTGCAATAGAAAGAGACCTTGATAGAATATCTAAAAACTATCCTTATATAAATTATGAAACAACTGGAAGAGGAATATATACAGAAAAACTTTATGATGCTGTTAAAAGATTTCAAGAAATATTTGATTTAAAACAAAATGGAGAAGTAGACAAATCTACTTGGTATAAAATTAAATATATTTATAACAGTGTTAAAAAGTTAGAAAATTTATGCTCTGAAGGAATAAGTGTTAAAGATGCTGATTTTAAGTATAAAGATGAATTAAAATATGGTGATACTGGTATAGAAGTTTCTTATCTTAATTATTTTTTAAATGCAATTGCACTCGTTGATACTAACATTCCGTTACTTAAAACAAATGGTGTTTTTAATGAAAATACTCTTTCAATGGTAAAAGCTTTTCAAAGAAATTATAATCTTCCTGTAACAGGTATAGTTAATTATGAAACATTTAGTAAAATAGGTGAAATATATGAGACTATTCTATCATCTTATAAAGATAAAAATGGTGTAACAGATGATCTTTATCCAAACAAGTTTTTGAGTTTAGGATCTAGTGGGACTGATGTTAGAAGGCTTCAAATGTATTTATATAAAATATGTAAATATGATAAGTCTATACCAGGGGTTAAAGTTAATAGTGAATTTGATTCTTTAACAGAATCATCAATTAAAAAAATACAAAAAGATTATAATTTTGAAGTAAATGGTATAGTTGGACCACTTTTATGGAAAAAGATAGTGGAACTTTCAAATAGAAAATGATAAAATAATTTATGTGATGTATATGAATGACTATTTTAATAATTTAAAAGATAATGAAAAACAGGCTCTAATTCTTTATAAATCAAGATTAGGCCTTTTAATGAATGATATAGAAAATAAATGTCTTGCAGAAAATATATATAATTATTATTTAAAAATTTTTAAGAATCCTTATAATTTAACATTACTTTTCTTTCCTTTTAATGTAATTGATTTTACATCTTTAAATTCTTTTGTTTCAAGTGTATATGATGTAAAAGAGACTCTTCTTAATATTGAACCTTATAAATTAGATGAAGATTTAACAGTGTTTAGAGTAGTTTCTACAGAAGATTCTATTAATGATATAAGTAAAAGTGAGCTTATAAGTACATCAGAATCAATTGATGAAGCATCTAAGTTTTTAATAAATAATAAAGATGCTAAAAATACATTTTTTGAAATTAATTTATATAAAGGAAATAAAGTACTTTTTTGTCCATATAACTTTAAATATGATACTAAAAATAATATTTTAAAATTAGAATCAAATGATTCACAAAAAGAAATATTATTAAGAAAAGATGATTATGACTTTGCAAAATATCTTGATACTAGTTATAATATAGAAGGTATTAGTTTTGATGTTAAAGTATTTGATGCTAAAACTCATGAAAAACATATTTAGGTTGGTGGTAATAAATGTATAAATTAGCATTCTTTGATTTAGATGGAACTTTACTTAATAGTAGGGGTGATGTTTTACCATCTTCTATAGATGCATTAAAAAGGTTAAAAGAAAATGATATTAAACTTATTTTAACAACAGGTAGAAGTATGGATGGAGTAAGAGATATAATAGATAGATTTAATCTTGAAAGTTTATTTTCTTACTATGTTTATTTTAATGGATCTCTAATAATTGATAATAATAGAAATAAAATTATTTGTGATTATAATATTTTAAGTAGAGATTTTAAAGATATAGTTAAATATGCAAATGATAATAATATAAATTATTATATGGTTTTAAGAGATAGTATTGTAAGTGAAAAGAAATTTAATTTTGAAAAGATTGAATCTTCTAGAAATGAAAGCCCTATAGTAATTCAAGATTTTAATGATAGATTAAAGATTAAAAAAATAGTTTTTAATTCTAGCAAGAGTAAAATAGATAGTCTTTTAAATTTTGATTTTACTAAGTTTAATATAATTAGACTTGATGATAAAACATTAGAAGTTATGAATAAAAATGCTGGTAAAGGAGAAGCTTTTAAGAAAATTGTAAAGATGGAGAAGACGTCTTATGATGATACAATAGCATTTGGTGATTCTGTTAATGATAGTGAAATGTTATTACTTGCAGGTTTTTCATGCTCTATGAATAATGCTAATCTTTCTGTAAAAGAAAAGTCAAATCATGTAACAGGTGATAATAATCATGATGGCATTAGTATTGCAGTTGATGAAATATTGAGGTCTCTATGAAAAGATATATATTTTTAATATTAATTATTTTACAATTACTTTTAATATTTAGCTTTTCTTCTGAAAATGGTAAAAGAAGTAGTGGAAGAAGCAGGAAACTAGTTAACACAATTGTAAATGTTTATAAGAAAGTTGCAGGAGTAGATCTTGATAATAAAGAGATAATTAAAAAAATAGAATATCCTATAAGAAAATGTGCTCACTTTACTCTTTACTTTGTACTTGGTGTTGTTGTAATTGAGTTCTTTCTAACATTTGATTTAAACCATCCATATATAATAAGTATAATATTTTCATATATATCAGCATGTTTAGATGAAGTTCATCAAACATTTGTTCCAATGAGAACTGGTAAAATAACTGATACATTTGTAGATGCAATAGGATTTATTATATCAATATTTATAATTTATTTAATAGGAAAGAAAGAAAAAAGACATACAAACTAAAATGTATGTCTTTATTGTAATAGTTATTTTACAAGTTGTTTCTTGCTTCTTTCTATCTTTTTCTATATAATTATAAAGAGGCGATAATATGAATGAAATAAGACTAAAAAGACTTAATAATACTTATATGGAAGAAATTAATAAAATAATAATGGAAGAAGTAAAAGATGATACTGTTAAGAAAGCTGTTATAACGGGGGTTCATGTTACTAATGATTTATCATATGCTAAAGTATATTTTACAGTATACAATAGAGATGAGAAAAAAGATGTTTTTACATCACTTAATAAGGCATCTGGTTTTATTAGAAAATGTTTAGCAGAAAGAATTGATGTTAGAAATACACCAGAGTTAAAATTTATTTATGATGAGTCAGAAGAGTATGGTGAAAAAATAGATAAAATAATTGAGAATATAAATAAAAATGAATAATTATATAAATGATATATTAAAAGCTCATTTAAATGCAATGAAAGAAAGACAAAATTTTACTATTCCATTTTGAGAAGATAAATATATATTAGAGTGTGATGATATATATAATGCTGAAATAGAAATAGGCATTAATCCTAGTATACAGCATAAAGGAATGGGGAAAAAGTACTTAATACATTTTGCAATATATTAAAAGATACTGGTTACTTAAGTTTAACTAGTTATGTTTTTTCATTTAATAATGCTTCTATTAAACATATAATGATATATTCTGTTAAGAGAGAATAATTACTATATAAATGGTAAATATTGGGAGTTTTATGTATTTACAAAAAAAAATAAGTAATATGTAAATTATTATTTTATTTTTATGTATTTTAAAGTATAATTGAAATGCAGGAAGTGAGTATATGAATATAAAAATAAAAGATGTAAATATAAATTATGTTGACTATGGTAACAAAGATGGTGATACAATACTTCTTCTTCATGGTTGGGGACAAAATATTGAAATGATGGAGCCACTTGGTAATCCTTTTAGTGATAGATTTAGAATACTTATTCTTGATTTACCAGGATTTGGTAAGAGTGAAGAACCTAAGTATGCATGGAGTGTTGATGATTACGTTAAAATGCTTGAAGAGTTTTGTAAAAGATTAAATGCAAAAAACATTAATGTAATAGGTCATTCTTTTGGTGGCAGACTTGCAATACTTTTTGCATCAAGAAATGATGTTAAACATTTAGTTCTATTTGGAAGTCCAGTTACACCTGAGGCATCTTCTAATAGTTTAAAAGTAAGATTTTTAAAAAAAGTTAAATCTTTGCCTGGTATGAAAGGAATAGCAGAGAAAGCTAAAAAATATATTGGATCAAGAGACTATAAAGCTGCTAGTCCTATAATGAGACAGATACTTGTAAATACAGTTAATAGAGATTTAACAGGGGATTCTAAAAAAATAAAAGCTCCAACAATTATGATTTGGGGAGATTATGATACGGAGGCATCAATTGATGATGCACATTTGCTTGAAAAAACAGTAAAAGATTCTGCTTTGATTGTTCTTCCAGGTACGCATTATGCATATCTTGAAAATATAGGAAGAGTACTCGGAATATTAAATAGTTTTTTAGGAGGAAATGAAAAATGATGCTACTTTTAATAATAATATTTATAATACTTATAATAGGACTTGGATATAAAAGTAAGAGATCACTTCATATGTTACAACAAAATTTGTATAACGAAAATAATAGATATATAAAATGGACAATTAAAAATATTTCTAATTTCTTAAATAGAGAGATAATTGGTATTATCTTATTTGTCCTTGCATATTTTGTATTTTATGATTTAAATATTTATTTAGTACCAATTGAACTTGCTATACTTGTAATTTATATAAGTATGATAAGATACTGGCAGAATTTCTTTAAAAATGAACAAACAAAAAAACGTCTTGTAATAACAAAAAGAGTTAAAAGATTAATTGTTACAATAGTTATTTTATATCTTATACCACTTATTACTTTAAAAACATTTACAAATCAAAATTTACTTTTATTACTTTTGATAGAAAGTATAATGGTATATTTAAATGAATATGTTATCTTTTTAGCTAAAATAATTAATACACCAATTGAGAAAGAAGTATATAATTATTATAAGCATAAAGCTCAGAAAACACTTAAGAGTATGCCTAATTTAAAAATAGTTGGTATTACTGGTAGTTATGGTAAAACAAGTAGTAAAAACATTTTAAGAGATATATTAAATGTTAAGTATAATGCTTTTGCAACACCAAGAAACTTAAATACATATAATGGTTTAATTATGTCTGTTAATAATTATATGGATAAGTTTACAGATGTATTTATTGCAGAGATGGGTGCTTATGTTAAAGGAGAAATAAAAGGACTTTGTGATCTTGTTCATCCTAAGTATGGAATATTAACAAGAATTGGTACTGCACACCTAGAGACATTTGGAAGTGAAAAAAATATTGAAGATGGAAAGTTTGAACTCATTGAAAGTTTACCATCTGATGGTATTGGTGTTTTAAATAAAGATGATCCTAAACAAAAAAATCATCATATTAAAAACAAAGTTAAACTTTTATGGATTGGTATTGATGAATCAGATGTTGATGTTCATGCAGAAAATATTAAGTGTACTAATAAAGGTACTACGTTTGATGTAACTTTTAAAGGAGATAAAAACAAATATCACTTTGAAACTAGACTTCTTGGAAGACATAATGTATATAATATCTTATCTTCTCTTGCACTTGGAGTTGCATTTGGAATTGATAAAGAAGATTTAGTTCATGCAGTTAAAGGTGTTAAATCAGTAGAACATAGATTAGAACTTAAGAATATGGGTAGTTTCTATATGATAGATGATGCTTATAATTCTAATCCAGTGGGTGCTAAAAATGCTGTTGAAGTTCTTGGTATGATGCCTGGAGTAAAGGTTGTTGTAACACCTGGTATGATAGAACTTGGCGATAAAGAAAATTATTACAATGAAGAGTTTGGAAAACAAATAGCAGATCAGGCTGATTATATTGTACTAATTGGAGAAGAAAAAACTAAACCAATTTATAATGGACTTTTAGAGTCTGGATTTAACAAAGATAAAATAACAGTGTATAATGATGTTAGATGTGCATATACTTATATTAATGAGTTAAAGATGAAAGAAAAGAAAGATATATATGCACTATTTGAAAATGATTTACCAGATACATATAATGAGGAGGATAAGAAATAATTATGAAAATTAAAGTTGGTGTAATTTTTGGTGGAGAAAGTGTTGAACATGAAGTTAGTATTATTTCAGCACTTCAAGCTATGAATAAGATGGATGAGGAAAAATATGATATCATTCCAATATATATAACTAAGGATCGTGAATGGTATACAGGAGATATGTTAAAAGACATAGACTCTTATAGTGATTTAGATTTAATTAAGAAATATGCAACTAATGTTGTATTATGCTCTGATAAGGGAAAATTTGTTTTAAAGAAAAAAGATGGAATTTTCAATAAGACTGTAACAGATCTTGATATAGCTTTCCCAATAACACATGGTACTAATGTTGAAGATGGAACACTTCAAGGCTATTTACAAACTGTTGGTATTCCATATGTTGGACCTAATGTTTATTCAGGTGTTGTTGGACAAGATAAAGTTTACATGGCAATGATATTTGAGTCTGAAGGACTTCCTATTCCAAAGTTTACTTGGTTTTATGATTCTGATTTTAAAGATGATGAAGAGTCTGTAATTAATAAAGTTAAGACTTTAAAGTATCCTGTAATTGTTAAACCAGCAACTACTGGAAGCAGTGTTGGAATTGGTACTGCAAGTAATGATAAAGAATTAAAAGAAGCTATTAATGATGCAATAGAGTATGATTCTAAGATTCTTGTTGAAGAAATGGTTGAGAATCTAAAAGAAGTAAATATAAGCGTACTTGGAAATCATGAAAGACAAAAGTTAAGTGAAATAGAAGAAGTATATTCTGGAGAAAAGTTCCTAACTTATGCTGAAAAATATTTAGGCAATGGTAAGACAAAAGGTAAGATGGGTGTTAAAGCTCCAGTTAAATCTAAAGGTATGGCATCAGCATCACGTAAGATACCAGCAGACTTAACTAAAGATGAAAGAAAAGATGTTGAAGATATTGCAATAAAAGCATTTAGAGCATTAGGAGCACTTGGAAATGTTAGAATTGATTTCTTAGTCGATGATAAAGCTAAGAAGGTTTACATAAATGAAATTAACTCAATTCCAGGTTCACTTGCATTCTATTTATGGGAACCAAAAGGAAAGAGTTATTCAGAACTTCTTGATGATATGATAAATATTGGAATTAAAGAGTATAAGAAAAGAGAAGCTAAAACATATTCATTTGATACAAATATTCTTGCAGGATATAAATCAAATGGAGTTAAAGGCGCTAAAGGTAAGTTAAAATAAACTTACTTTTTTTTCTGAATAAGCAAAAAGTTAATACAAACTGACAAAAATTTTTAATAAATCAAGTAATCTTATTGCTTTTATTCTTAATTTGTTTTAATATATTTGTTCAAGGAGAAAGCTTATGAGTATAGAAGAACAAACAAAATTAAAAATGGGTTTAAAAGAACTTGCATCTCTTTATGTAACAATAGCATATAAATATAATCATTTTATAAATAAAAGTGATATAGAGTCATTAAATTCATTTGGAGATATAGTAATGCCAGATGCAGATGTACCTATATCTGGTTATAAGAAAGGTTCAACTATTATAAAGTCAAATTATACATATGATTTAAAAGTTAATTTAAATTCAATTATTGTATCAGTATTTGATGATAAAGTTATAATAAAAAAGCTTGGTAAAAATCTTGCAACAATAACTTATAAAGATTCATCTTGCTATGGAATACTTTATGATTTATCTATATCTGAAATGTATGATAATGGTTATATCTTTAATAAAAGAAAACAATATGTAGAAGATTATGATAATTACTTAGATAGTTCTACAACAATTGATAATAATTTAAAGCGTATATCAAATGTAAATGAAATAAAAGGTGCTGAACTTGAAGAAAAAATGATGACTTTTGAAGATAATGAATTATTTAATGCTTTAAATGAAGAATTTATAAAAGGTGTAAATGAATATAAAAAATATGATAAAGAAGAAAAATGGTTAACATTAATTCTTGGTAAATAGTTACATTAGTAGCTATTTTTTGTTATAATTTAAAAAAGAGGTGTTAGTATGAAGAAAATAGTTGTTGTTGGTGGGGGAGTATTAGGTACTCAGATTGCATTTCAAGTAGCATATTCAGGTTATGATGTTACTATTTGGCTTAGGAGTAAAGATAGTACTAGTAGAACTAAACCAAAGCTTGAATCTGTTAGAAAGTCATATATTAATGCTATAAATGAAATGGATAAAGGTGGTGTTTGGTCTTTTGGTATATCTGATGTTAAAGGCTTTAATAAGGATAATTGTTTAGAAAAAGTAGAATCCGCTTATAAAAGTATTAAAATAGAACTTGATTTATGTGAAGCTTTAAGTGGTGCAGATCTTGTTATTGAATCTATGAGTGAAGATTTTAATGCTAAGAAAGATATTTATTTAAAGATGAAGGATTTATTAGATTCTAAAACTATTTTAGTTACTAATTCTTCTTCTATTTTACCAAGTAAACTTGCAAAATATACTGGAAGAAAGGATAAATTTTTAGCTCTTCATTTTGCAAATTCTATTTGGAAGAATAATACTGCAGAAGTAATGATGCAAAAGTATACTGATGATAAGTACTTTGATGAAGTAGTTAATTTTGCTAAATCTATTCATATGATTGCTCTTCCTATAAAGAAAGAAAAAGCTGGATATTTACTTAATTCTATGTTAATACCATTTTTATTTTCTGCACTTGATCTTTTAGTTAATGGTATATCTGATGTAGAATCTATTGATAAGGCATGGCGTTTAGGAACAGGAGCTCCAGAAGGAGCTTTTCAAATACTTGATGTAGTAGGACTTAAAACAGCTTATGAAATAGTTAAGATGTATACTAAGGTTCCATCTTTTATCACTCCATATAATTTTAAAGGTATGGAAAAGCTTTTAAAAGATTATATTGATAAAGGCAAGCTTGGCAAATCATCTGGTGAAGGTTTTTATAAATATGAATAATAAGTATTTAATACTTGATTTTGGAGGTGTTATTGCATATCCTCCATCTGGATACTGGGATATAACGCCTAAATTTGAGGAACTTATTGATATAAATAAGATTGATAAAGTAAAGTATAAAGAAGTAAGAGAAAAGTATAAAAATATTTTATCAGAAAAGGTTACTACATTAGATGAAGAATATAATATGTTTACAAGATTTTATGATGGAGTTTTAAAAGAAGTTATTCCTAATTATTCATATGATATGGCAAAAGAAATTGCATATGATAGAACATATAACTTAAATAAGTATAAATTATTTGATAATGTAAAAGATGAACTTGATTATTTAAGTAATAAATATACTTTGATTCTTTTAACAGATAACTGGCCATGTGTTATAGATTATTTAAAATATAATAACTTATATGATTATTTTAAAAAAATATATGTTTCATCATTTTATGGTGTAGAGAAGAAAGATAAAGTATTCTTTGACTTTCCTATAAAAGAGTTTAATATAGAAAGTGCTATATTTATTGATGATAATGATGCAAATCTTGATATTGCAAAAGAAAAGGGACTTTACGTTTATCATATGGATAGGAATAATAAATATATAACTTCTAAATATAAAATTATTAATAATTTATTTGAATTATAGTGTAGGTGATTTAGTTGAATAATTTTGGATTAAAAATAAAAGAGCTTAGAAAGAAAAATGGGTTAACACAGAGTGAACTTGCAGAAAAAACATTTGTATCTGATAAAACTATTTCTAGTTGGGAAACTAATAGAACATCTCCTAGCTTTTCTGATATAGAACTTTTAAGTAAGGTTTTAAAATGTCCTATTTCTTATTTACTTTTTGAAAATGAAGATAAAGGTAATGTTAAGTCAGAAATTAAGATTAAAGTAGATGACTATGAATTTAATAGAGTGTTAAATCTTATTAAAAATAAAAGTAAGTTAATTGAAGAGGTTACTGAAAAAGATACTTATTTTAGAATAAATGATAATAGTAGCAAAGAATGGTTAAGAATTAGAGAAAAAGATAATAAGAATATTTTATCTTATAAGAAATGGCATCAAAATAAGTTTTCTGATTATTATGAAGTATTATTCGATAATAAAGATAATTTATGTAAGATATTTGATTTAATTAATTTAAAGCCTTATGTTTATGTAAATAAAAAAAGAATAAGATTTATTTATAATGATGAATATGAAATATCATTTGATGATGTAGAAAGCTTGGGTAAGTTTATTGAAATTAAAACTATTAATTATGATTATTCCAAAGCTTTATATGAATATGATGAATTAATAAAGCTTGCAAGTAATTTAAAATTAAATTTAGATAATATATCTTTAAAAAGATATCCAGAATATTTTATATGAGAAAAAGACTAATTATGTAACTAGTCTTTTTCTGTGAAATAAATATCAATATCTACATTATTAGATGATATTCCATCAATTAAACCTTTATCAGTTAACTGCCACATTTTATATTCACCTTTATAGTCAGTATTTGATGTGTAGTGTGCTAGCCATGTTTTATATTTTGTATTCATCCATATGTTTTCTAAGTAATGTTTAGATGAATAATTAAATGGAGTATATCCTTCTTTTTTTATGTAATCCATAAATGTATTTGCTATTTCTGTTAAGTGATAGAAACTTAAATTGAATTCATTATACATATTCCAATTTTCCCAGTCAAATGAAACAGGATAGTCTATTTTATAATTTTTTATTTGTTTTACAACCCATTTAGCTTCTTTTAATGCTTCCTCTTTAGTATCTGCATAAGAGAAGAAATAAATACCAACTGGTACTTTAACTTTATTAAATCCTTCTATATTATCTTTAAACTTTTTATCAAGTATATATTCACCATTTATACCTTTTTGGTATCCAACTCTAATCATTACAAAGTTAGCACCTGCTTTTTTTACTTTTTTATAATCAATATCACCTTGCCAGTATGAAACATCAATTCCTATTTTATTATTATTTTTATATAAGTCTTTATAATATGAGAAGTCTGTTCCAGTCAGCTTTGATGATGCAGTAGTACTTCTTTCCTTTTTGTCTTTTTCTCTAACAATTAAATTTATTTGACTTTCAGATTTATTATGAGATGAATCTTCTCCTTTATATGTTATTTTATATGTACCAGGTATATTTAAATCATAGTTTCCTTCTATAGTACATTTTGGTTTATCATCATAGTTATCACCACAGAATAGTTCTTTTTCTAAATCTTTTGTTTCACCTATATATACTGTTTTTCTTGTAGCATTATATATAATAGGCGGCTCTTCATCAACAACTTTTATTTTAACTTCAATAATTAATTTTATATTTTCGTCATTAATGTATTCATATTTTATATTTTGATATCCTAGTTTTTTAGTATTAATATTTATATTTTTACTTATAACTTTACCATTAATATTTTTTATTATATCTTTTAATTTATAGTTTTTATATACTTCTAGTTTTACATATGAATTATCTTTTTCTTTTACATAGTTATAATAGTCTATTTTTATTATTGCATGATCATATCTATATTTGTTATATGCATTTTTACAGACAAAAATAAGTATTACTATTACAAGTACTACAAATGTTATTTTAATGACTAATTTTTTATTTAAATTCTTCTTCATGTTTTTATTTTATCAAATATGTCTAATATTGTCTATTCTTGTTTTGATGAATAAATTTTTTAAAAAAACTACTAAATTTTAATTTTGATCCATCAATTTTGCATTATCAAGTGCCTTGTGTTATTTTAGCTCCCAAGCAGCGAAAAATGCTGCCTAAGGGAGGCAAAAAGATTATGACAAAAATAAAAGAAAGACCAGAAGGCTTCATTGTACCTATTGCAAGTGATGTTGGACTTAAAGGTGCATTAAAAACACAAGATGAGTTTTTTTAGAAACTTGTATCTAGATATTCCCACTCAATCTATTATAAGTGGAAAGTTTATTGATAACGAAGTTATTAATAGAGCTGAAGGTGAGCCTCGGAAAAAAGTTGATTTACTTTTTTCAATAGATAATATATTAATTAACATTGAAGGTAATACTTATACAATTGGTATTCTATATAGAAACAATACATATATTTATAGAATTATTATAGATGATAAATTAGTATTTAAGAATCTAAAAGATAAATATTACTTTCAAATAAA
>ONQM01000058.1 GCA_900319955.1 uncultured Eubacteriales bacterium
TGATAAAAGACCAGCATATCAAGAAATGATGAGAGATGTTAAAGATAAGAAAATAAATGTTATAGTTGCTTTTAAACTAGATAGATTAACAAGAAGTGTTTACGATATTGAAAAACTTATGAAGTTTGTTAATGATAATGATTGTGATATTGATTGTATGGCTGATGAATCTAATACTACTACTTCAAATGGTAGAATGGTTATGAGAATAATGACTAGTGTTTCACAAAACGAAATTGAAAAATGTTCAGAAAGAACTAAATTTGGTATGGTAGGTGCTATAAAAGCAGGTCATATTCCCAACAAGTGTCCTTTAGGTTTTAAGAGAAATAATAAGAAGTTAGTACCTGATCCACTTACTAAAGATATTATAGTTAGAATATATGATTTATATTTAGAGGGAAAAAGTTATCAATCAATCGCAAATATATACAATGAAGAAAAAGTATTAGGTAAAACTAATTGGAGAGATTCAACAATAAATCATATAATTACAAACGAACTTTATAAAGGTGATTACTTGCATGGTAAAAGAACAAAGAAACCTACTTATTACGAAAATGTTGTTGAACCATTAGTTAGTAAACAAAAATGGGAAGATTGCCAATATCAAAAGCAAAGAAATGCAAGGCACTATGAAAGAACAGCAACTTATCTTTTTACTAATAAACTTAAATGTTCTAAATGTGGTAGATTTCTAGGTGGTTGTGCTACTACTAAAAAGAATGGTACTAAATACTATTACTATAAATGTGAACATTGTAAAACTTATTTTAGTGAAACAGATATTGAAGAAAGATTAAAAGGTTTCTTAATTGAGTTAAATAAACAAGATGAATTAATTAATAATTACTATACACCATTTATTAAATCTAAATTAGATAATAAACAAATTGATTATGAAAAAGATATTAAAGAACTAGATAAACAATTAGATAGAATTAAAACTGCATATATAAAAGGTATTTTAAAAATTGAAGATTTTGAAAATGAGATTAACCAAATAGAGTTTAATAAAAATGAATTAAATAAAAAATGGCAAGAGCAAAAACAATATGAGAATTTAAGTTTCACAGTTGATGATCTACTAATTTTACAAGATAAACAACAAATAGATGATTTTGTTAAACCTGAATTATTGTTTATAAATATAAATAAATGGTTAGAAACACCAAGAGATAAAAAACAAAAATTATTTGCTAAATATATTGATTTTATCGAATTAGAAAAGAATGATAAAGAAATAGATATTACAAATGGTCATTTTAGAGAATCATTTTTAATGGATATGATAAATAATCATGCTATGTATGGAACACCTTATAATTTTAATCTATTTGAAGATGATTATGGTTATCCACTTCGTATGAATTGGGAAGCAAAAACAAAAGAAAATGCTAAAAAGTATTTTGATAAACTATGCACTACTCTAGGAAGTGATTATAAATTAAATTATTATGAAGTAGATACTGATGATGAATTAAGAGATATAACATTTTCTAGCACTTGCGAGATAGAAAAGATAATAAGACTTATAGCTTTAGAAAGAGATAAATTTGATAAAAATAAAAACTTAAAATTAGGAATTATAACAATAGATTTAACTAATGTAATTGCACCCAATGGTAAACAAGTTTATAAAGGTTATTTTGAAAAAGTGAGAAAGGTTTTAAAAGATAATGAGTTATGCAATATTTAGAAGTGAATCGATAAATACGATAAAAGATTTAGGACAAATTGGTGCTCATAATAAAAGAGATAAAAAAGCATATAAGTCTAACCCTGATATTGATATTACTAAAACTAAAAATAATATTGATATTGTTCCACTTTCTGATAAATATACCAAAGGTTATTATGAATTAGTTAAAGATTATAAAAAAGAATATGAAGAAAAACAACTTACTACTAGAGAAGATCGAAGAAAGTCATTTGATAAAATGTTAGATGACTCAAATAGTGTTGTTGCTGATGAACTACTATTTACTAGTGATAATGACTTCTTTAAAGGAATGAGTAAAAAAGAAATTAAAAAATGGGCAGATACTTGTATGGAATTTGTTTATAATGATTTAGGTTATACCAAAGAACAAATTTTACATGCAACAGTCCATATGGACGAAAAAACACCACATTTGCATTGTGTAGTTGTTCCATTAATTAAGAAATTTGATAAGAGAACTAATACTGAAAAATATACCATCTCTAAAAAGCATTATATGAAGTCTGGTGCTTATATTAGTGAACTTCAAGATAAATATTGGCAAAGAATGAATGATAAAGGTTTTAAACTAGAACGAGGTATTAAAAATAGTGATAACGAACACATTTCAATTAAAGAGTTTAAAAAGATAACAAGAAAACTAGATAATCGTATGGAAAAACAAAATTATCTTATGACTAGAGATTATGAAATACTAGAAGAAAAATTAAAAACTTCTAAACCTACTATTACTGGTAAAGAAGTTAAAATAGATAAAGAAGCTTATGATACTTTACAAGATTTTATGAATACTTCAAAAATGGTTATTAGAGATATGCCTAAAAATCAAGCATTATTTGAAGAATTACAAGAATATACAAATCAATATCGAGAAATGGAACAAGATAAAAGACATTTGCAAGTAGAAATAAGAAGATTAGAAAACAAAAATGAAGAATTACAAAAAGAAAATAGAAAACTTCATAATTTCTTAAATGTTATGCTTCAATCAATTAAAAAGTTCTTTAGACAACTTCTTCATATAGGAACTGAAAAAGATAAAGATAATGTTGTTGAAGAAATTACTGCATATCATCAATTAAATTATTACAAAGATTCTGATTTACACGATATTGCTGATGGAACTTCTAGAGAAGAAGAAATAAATGATTATATTTATGAACAAAATTATGAAATTGATAAAGATTATGATGACTACGATGTAGATATATAAAAAGACGAGCAGTGCTCGTCCAATAAGACTCTATTTCCAATAGAGTAACACACTTCCCATTTGACGGAGTCAAAAGGGTGTGTGCCAAAGGTGATCCTTTGGAAACTCTAAAACATAATTAAGCAAGAACTTATCGTTCAAGCAAAATTATGTTTTTTTGAATTGCAATAAATTGCAATTATATATTTTCAAAACTTCGTAATAAAAATATATTTATAAAAGTCTATCGCCACTTTGGTACCATATAAGTGTAATTAGTAAATCCATTGATCAGGATTGAAAATTACACTCTTTTTGTTATTATGGAAGTGATTGGATAACGTTCGCCAC
>ONQM01000004.1 GCA_900319955.1 uncultured Eubacteriales bacterium
AACGCTTACTTGATTATCCCAATTAGTATTGTCAGTATGAGCTCCAAATCTCTTTCCATTTCCTATATATAATTCAACGTGATTAGATTTTAATAATAAATCACCAGCTTGTAACTCGCTTTCTTTAATCATTTTTTTATTACTCTTACACCAAGAATACTGAGTTGAAGAAGTTGTAGGAAGTGTTATGTCAAAATGTTTATAAGATCTGTATACTAATGATGAACAATCAACATGATGATCGTCAAATCTTAATGTTTTACTATAACCAAATGAATCAAATGTTTTTACTGCATAATTAGCAACCTTAGCACCTATTCCACTACCAGAAACTGATGTATCACCACTTTCTTCTGATGAACAAACCTCAGGGTCTATTCCAAATACATTTTTACGAAATCCATTCATTGTTTCCATATTGTAATGAGAAAATGCTGCTTGATCTTCTGCAGTTGTTGCAACCTCAGTTCCTGCATCACATGATGCTTTTGCCCTATTATAATTAGATTGTGACATATACTTATTTATATATGGAAGATAATAACATCCTCCTTTGCTAGCACTTCCAGGTGAGTACCAGTTACTACCAATATAAGAATAATGTTTAACGTTAAATACGTCAAAGAGTGATGAAACACCATATCCCCTAAGAATGTTTATATATGCAAGTACACCGTTATCAAATGATGAATAACTTTTACAAGCTTTATATCCACCAGTATTTGTACAACCAATACCCCAATAGTTATTATTAGAAGCACCTGGTGAATATCCTTCAGCCATAGCACGAACAACAACAACTTCAGGATTGATACCATTTTTAACAGAAATATCGTAAATATCATCAGCATTATTTGCAAGTGTTTTGAATCCAGATCTTGATGTCTTACTGGAATAATCTTTCATCTTTGATGCAAAATCACTTTTACTAAGTGTTGTTGAAAACATATTGAATTCACCGCACTGTGCATCACCACCGAAACTATATTCAGAACTATCCATTTCAATTTGTTCATTAGTCATTACAACAAGAATAATTATAAAAAGAAAAAGTGCAACTACAACACCACCAATTACAAGTGCTAATACTGGATTCTTTATAGCAAATGAAACTAACTTAGAAGAACTTTCTAAATTAATATTATTAAGAATATTTAAAGAATTACTGTTTTCATTTTGTTCTTCTTTTTCATTATTTCTACTTAAAGAATTTTTCTTCTTTTTATCATCTTTCTTGTTTTTTTCTTTATTCTTACTATCTTTTTTCTTCTTTTCTTCTTCTTTTCTTTTTACTTCCTCTGCCCCTCCTGCAAGAGCTGCAGCTTTACCACCAGGAGCAAGTGCAGTTGCAGCTTTTCTAACAGCATTTTTCTTTATTTGATCATCTAGTTTTCCATTATTTTTTTCTTTTTCTTCATCAAGTTTAGACATTCCAGGCTTTTTAATACTAGTATTATTATTAAGTAAATTCTTACCAGTATTCATATTTTTAGGAGTAACTTTTTGCCTTTCACCAAGGTTTGGTAAATGTTTTTTAGGTGAAAGAAATGATTTTGCTCTTGCTTCAACATTAGCTTTTATTCTATCTCTTGTTTCATCAAGAGCAGAAAAAGAATCAAATGAATCTTTATTTTTTTTATCATCATTTTCTTCTGGCATATTATCTAATTCATCTTGAATTTCATTTTCATCTTTATCATCCATCATAATCATCTACTTTCTTTATTTATACGCAAGGAAGCGAACTTTTTATAGTCCGCCTCCACCACCAAATGAATCTAACTCATCATTTGTAAGTGCAACATTTATTTGCATTCTTCTATTTCCACATACAAATAGAGCTTCTCCTTGAGAGTACTGTTTAATACCCTCTTTCTCACTATCATTCAAATCTATTAATTTTCCTAAATCTTCAACAGCTTGTTTCTTAAGTCCCATTATTAGATAATATGCAGCATTATCAAATATAGCTTTACCTTGTGTTATAACTGCTGGATCAGAGAAATCTGAAGGCTGCTGAGTAATAATTATTGACCCTGTATTATACTTTCTAGCCCTTCTTTGTATTTGAGCTAAAAAGTCAGCACCAAGTGCATTATTATCACCTAGTATTACATGTGCCTCATCTACCATAAGTATTGTGTTAACATCAGGATTAAGACATAAACTCCAAGCATATTTTAATATGTTAAAGAAAAGTGCATTTCTAACATTACTATCACTATTCATTAACTCTTTAATATTAAATACCATAAAATCACTATGTGCAGTTAAAGTTGTATGACCATCAAAATAGAATTTTAATTCTTTTACAAGAGGTCTTACTTTTAATTCAAGGCGTTCTAATATATCACGTTCTTGAGTTTTTTCGGTAATAGACATAAGTCTACCTTTTATTGTTGCATAAACATCAGTAAATGTTGGATAATCATTAGAAGTAAACTTAGAAAAGTCAGTATCAAAATCTATTCCAAATCTTTTATAAGTATCTTGAACAATTTCACTAAACATCGTTAAACAATCTTCTTCAATTGTTGGATCATAGTATTTCATAAATGCTTTTAAACTTTGTAAAGTTCTTGTTAAAACAGTATAACCAAGTCCTTGTCTTATTTCATCTTCATCTGCATCTAACACAACTTCAAGTGGATTAATTAAACCAAATCTTCCACCTTTTCCAATATCAATTGTGTCTCCTCCAAGAGATTTTGTTAAATCTCTTAATTCATCTTCAGGATCTATTGCAACTATTTGACATCCATTTCTAATATGTGTTCTTAAAAGAAGTTTTGCAGCAGTTGATTTACCAGATCCTGATGTACCAAGAATAATCATATTAGCGTTATTTCTATTAGATTCTTTTCTTATTTGATATAAGAACTGATTAAATAAAACAACTCCACCTGAGAAGTCAACTCCAAGAAGTGTTGAAAGTCCAGGATCTTTTATACTATCAAATATGAATGGGTACATTGCAGCGATTGTTTGACTTGGAATTGGTGTTCCAATTCTATCTTCAATATCTTGCTTAGGAAATATTGGAAGAATAGACTTAAGAGCTTTTTCTTGTTCAAATCTTAATGCTATTGCACGAAGCCCCATAGCATCCAAATAGTTCCTAACATTAGTTTTCATTATTTCAAGATTTTCTTTTGTATCAGATGTAACCATAATATGCATCTGAAAATCGAATATATGTTCCTGGTTAGCTGCAAGCATAGATGTAAAATACTGCAGGGACTCTGCATCTTGTCTTAAACGCTCTTTTGCAGTCAAATCTTTTTCTTCTTTATACTTTTCCTCTAAATCTGCAACTTGTCTATTAAGCATCTTAGACATAGAAGAAAATGGAACTGGAATATGCTTTATAACAATTTTAATACCAGGCATACTAGTTAGTGTTGATAAATAACCAGGCATTATATATTTGGGATATGATATAACTGTTAGAATTGTTGCATATTTGTCACTTATATAGAAATCGCTTGAATTAAAATTTAAGCTTTTAGGAGCTAATTCACTTTTAATATTCATACTCATTATGACATCACCGTCCCAAAACTAGTATCCATTCCCCCATTTAAGAAATTATTTAAAATAATTCTTAAATCTTCATTAGATGCTTGCGAAGCATTAAGTCCACAAGATGCAAGACCATTAATTAAAAGTCTTACTTTCTTTTGAACATCTTCATCTTTTCTATCTTTAAATAAAATATAATATTCAGTATCAACAACGTTATTATTTATAAAGTTGTTAGCTTTATCCAAATCTTGACTAATTAGCTTTCTAATAGCAGGACTTGTTGTTTTATTATACTGAAGCTGTAACTGACTCATATAAACAGAAATATCAACAGGACGATCTGCAACAACAAGCCAAAACTCAAAATCAATCATATTATAAAAGTTTTTTAAACCAATTAATGTATTATTCTGAGAATCTTGATCAAGAATAAATATATTTTTTGGTGTTATCTTTACACCTGTAACTTTATATCCATCATCTGTAACAATAGTATTATTTGTTATAGCCTTTACTGGAAGCCAGTTCTCAGTAAAAGGACTTGTACCTTTTTTATTTGCCATTTCTTATACACCAACCTCTCCATATATATTTTTGTCTATGAGTTAAAAATCCAATTGCTTCACTTATTACAACTAACATATTGTGATAATAAGGTATTGGCATATCTAGAAATGCACAAATAAGTGCAGGTAGTAGAACTAAAACTACAGTTAAAGTAGATGTTAGTTCTACAAAGAAAAGCATCAAAAGTGTTATACCAATACCAGTTCCAAGAAGAATTAAATCAAATGGTGTAAAAACACCAAATATTAGTTCTCCATTCTTTGTATTAGCTGGTATCAAATATTGATTATTCACTATATATCACATCCCTTTTATTAATGACCGCCAGGTCCTCCACCTCTATTATGACTAGTTGCAGCTTCTTGCTCTTGAATTTTTTTCTGAACTGCTTGAATTTGAGGTGTAATGCTATCAATTGCATCTTGATATGTTTGAAGCTGTACATTGTCTTTTTCAATTTCAGCTTCTCTTCTATGGATTTCAGGATCAGTTGTACTTGTAAAGAAGTTAGTAATTTTATCTATATCACTACTTAATGTAGAACTGTTAGTAGCAATTGAAGTTACTCCAGCTTCTTGAGTAGCACCTTCATCAATTAACATTTTCGCATTACTAAATGGATTCATGAATTCAGCATCTTCTGCAAGTCTCTTACCATTAAATGAATCATTCATATGATCAAAGGCATTATCAGTAGCAGTTTTTTGAATTAATCCTAAGTTAGTTCTTATATCGCCAACTTTATACATTGTACCATTAATATCTACTAGTTCATCATCAGTTCTATTTTCAATCTTAGATCTTGCATCTCTTTCAGAAATACTAAGGTCTCCAACTCCAGCATTTTCCATAACAGTTTCTTCATGTGAACCAAGTCTTAAGCCATTTTCATCATAATCATCAACAGTTCTGGTAACTTTTTTATACTGTTGTATATTTTTAAGCATTCCTTCAACACCATATTTATTAGCAAAATTAGAAGCCTCTTTTTTAGCAGCATTAAGTTTTGATTTAACCTCATTTGCAGGTGTAAAGTGTTGCTGTTTATACTCTTCAAGAGCTTGTTTATGTGGATTAAGAGTTGTACGCTGGAATTCTTGAAGTGCTTGCTTAGCAGCTTCTTGATCTCTTTGTAATTGTGCTTCTCTTCTTTTACTAAAATTATAAGGCGTATTACCAATAGCACTACCAGCATTGCCTTTAAGTCTATCAAGCTCTGAAACACCTTTAGAGCCATCATCCATAAGTTCAGTATTTCTAGCTGTCATTCCATTCCAAGCAGTTCCCCATCTACGATTTTTAGCATGTCCGTATGCATACATATTACCAAGCAATCCTCTCATTCCTCTATATCCACCTTCAAGTCCTGCTCTTGCACGGCGAAGTCCTTTATTACCCCTTGGATTTTTAAGTTCAGTTGCATCCATACTAGCTCTATAACCAGCAATTCCACCAGTAATTCCACCAGCAAGTCCAGATCCAAGCATTCCAACTCCTGTAAACATTCTTCCGACATTTTTGAAGAAATCACCAGTTTTCATACCAATTGATCCTAAAATAAATTCTGGAGCTTGTCTTGCAAAGAAGAATAATCCAAGTAAAATAAATAAATAAGAAAATGCACCAACTGCACCAGAGTTTACTACAAATAAATTTCCTTTTGTAAAACTCTTTGGAAGTTCAGCAGCAATTAACATTACAAAATACATAACTCCAACTCTTAAGAATATATCTATATAAGTTTTTAAGGTTGTTTCACCCCATGTTTGAAGCATTTTATCACTTTTAGGATCTATGTATGCAATAATTGGCACTATTGCGATAATTCTAAGTATTATTAATTTAAATGATCTGATTGCAATATCAATTACAAATCCTAATAACATTATTAAAACAAAAATACCACAAAGTGATGATAAGAAGATTCTATAATCCCATACAAAATACTTTTTTATGCCTCCATCAGATAAAGATGAAACTTGCTCTAAGGTATATCGAAGTGAGCATCCAGGATCACCTTCAATATCACCACATGTATCTGCTTCTATATTTTGAACAGTAGTATTATTTCCGCTGTCTCCATCCAATCTATTTGTTTCATCTGCATAAAATTCAGGTGTTGCAACTCTAGGATCATCTCTAATTTTCTTTTCAGCAGCATCAGTTACATTAACAGTATAAAATGATTTTAATAAGCCTTTTGCCAGGTTATTACCATCTTCAACATATTCGTTATTAGCTTCACTAGATGTTTGAGAACTTGGAACACTTGGGCCAATAATTATTTTACCTAAAGTATTATTACTAAAAACTCTATCTTGAATATCATACATAAGTCCGAACATTATACCATTTTTATTTATTCTATCTTGTAAACTGTTTTGTTCAAAATCACCAGACAAATTTAGAGGAATAATTGTAACAACTAAAACTAGAGAAATAACAACTCTAGTAATTACTTTTCCAAAGCCAGTTTTTTCATTTGAAAATGCATCAGGATTGACTATTCCACTAATTAAAGAAATAGCAAGTCTAAATAAAATAATAACACCAAAAATAAGTTGAATTCTCGAAAATAAATCAGTTATTAAAGTTGAACTTAAAATATTTGCATTAGCAACATTAAAGAAAACTTGATAAGCGCCACTTATTAGTGAATAGATTCCGTTGTCCATTGCAGCACAGACACTTCTAATTGATTCAACTACCTTACTATATTTCATCTATATCACCCACTTTAATTTATTCCACAAAGACTTGTAGCATCAAAAGATCCATCAAGTACTATGTTAAATAGAAGTACTATTATATTAGGTAAAAAGAACAATAGTGCAGCACAAACAAGTCTAATTCCTAAATTACTTTGTGCTTTTTTCATTGATTTTTCATCACCAGTCATTACAACTTTTGTGAAATCCATAGAACTTAATATTATAACTAAAAGAGGTCCTAATATTTTTATATAATTAAAAATTTTTTGAAGAATAAATGCTATAGAATTCTCATCACTTACACTACCTAGTAAGCTTTCGCAATCTGTAAAATTTTGTTTATTTTTAGTTTCTTCACTTTTTTTGGAGGCACTGCCACATTTTAAACTAGTATCTGTTCCATCTAAACAAGCAGTATTATTAAGCTCAGTACATGTATTTTTTGTTTTAGTAGGTCCAAAAGAAATAAAACCATCAGATTTTTTTTCAAAAGATTTGCAAGCTTTTTTCATTGTTTCTTTCTTATAATATCCCCTTATATTGTAAGTTATCTTTTGTTGAGGACCATTATATGAAACCTGATGTTTTCTTATACTCACGTATTTTGGGCAAACAGAACTTTGACCCTTGTTTCTTGCAATTTTAGATAAATTATTAGCATTAGTTGTTTCTAGCATGCTATCAGAAACTCCGACGCCATTATATAACAAAGCTTTTCCAGTCATTGTATAATCTTTATGAACTACAATCTGTGCTTGATAATTCATCTTACCTTTTTTATCATATGAAGTATACTGACAATATGCAAGTACATCTGCGGCATAAACTTTTTTAGGAGAGACTATAAAGACACTAAGCAATAACGCAAAGAAAACAAAAAATATATATTTATGTTGCTTAGTCATTTTTCACCACTCCAAACATTTTTACATAGTTTATTATATCAGACAAAAAATAAAATAGCAACGTATATGCTATTTTATTTATGTAAAACTTATATAAACTATTTAATTGAACTCCAACATGTTCTCCAGTCACCAGTGTTACTAGTAACATTTGAATCAGAACTTGTTGCAATAATGTTCATAATAAGAGTTACAATAGTCGTCATAAAGAATATAACTGCAGCATAAGCAATTCTTTTAACAAGTCTTCCTGTTGCAGCTTTTATTTCCTTATCATCACTAGAAATAACTGCTTTACCTAAATCAACAGTACCTAATATAATTAAAAGAATTGGAATACCTATTTGTATAATTGGGAAAACTCCTCTTTTAACAACTGTTAAGAATGGTTTAATACCATTACATGCATCAAAATCTCCCATAGACTCTGCTATTAAAAGTAACTTATTCATAAAATCTCTCCTTCGTATACTATAAATATTACATAATTTATTGCTTTTTGTCAATCATATTAACAATTTTTGACAATTATTTTACTAATTTTTTTAAATTTTTATATAATTATTAATACTATTATTTCATCATATGACTTTCTGCTTTGATGAGAATCAATAATAATCTGTTATTATCAAATCTATATGTCAAAAGCCTATTTAGTGAATACTATATGACTTTTAAACAACTTTTCAATAATAAAAAGTTAGTAACTAAATTACTAACTTTAATTCTTAAATATACTAAAGAATCCTCCACTTTTAACCTCAGTACCAAATATACCAAGTTTAGAAAGAAAATTAATTATTTCATCATTTTTCATTCTATCATTAAGTGGTGGAATATTGTAAAATATATGAGCTTTAGTTTCATATTCAAGTTCTGATACATCTTTACCACTTAACATACTTTTATTTAAAACAATTTTTTTACCTTTTAGTTCATCAAATATATCTCTTCTTGTCTTCATAAGTTTATTAAGCATAATACTACTTGGTTCAATTAAATAAATTACATCATCACAAACAGTATCATCTTCCATATCATTTAAATCGACAAGTATACATGTTGCACCACTTATTTTATTAATAGTACTTATAAGGCCTGCTTTATTAGTAGATATTGTATTTCTAACATTAAAATATTCAAAATCATGTCTGCTTACCTCAACTGCATAAATTGTTTCACCATACTGACGTTCTAGCTCTTTCTTTATCATATAAATAAGTGTAGTTGCTCCAGCATGGTCTGTTACATTTCTAAAACCAATTACTTTACCAGATACTCCTCCTATTTTAGAACTACCACTTGTACCTTCAGAATCATCTTGTGGAACATCATCTTGCATACTGCTTACATAACTTACATCTTCTAAAGTATTAGTGTGAGTAACTAAATATTTAACACCATTAATATTATTAGTAAAATTATATATACCAATTGCAACTAGTCTTGATAAATAATTCTTGCTAGAGCATTCTGGTCTATCTGGCAAAAGAAGTATAATTTTATCAGGTTCTATACTCATTGCAAGTCTTTGTAAATTAGAAACATTCATATAATCTTTAATTGCAGTTAAATCAACAATCATCTTGTTAAAGTAAAAATTTCTAAAAGTATTTATAAGTTCATCAACAGAAAAAACACCATCCATACTTTTAATAATTTCTACATTTAATTTTTCTAATTCTTCTTTTCTTTCATTTGCTATTATTACATTCATATAATCACCTAATTATTGTAAATATTTACAGTCTTAGTGGCACCAGTAACCCTAAATAAACTCATATTACTAAAGAAATAATTAAATATTGGAATATCAATACTTGCAAATGTCATTACATCAACATAAGAACTTGTATATTCAGTAATATCAGTTCGATCTTTAGCTTTATCAGATTGTGATCCATAAGTATGTGTACTTGCAGAACTAGATTCTTCATCACTACCATTTCCTACAATCTGTTCAACTTTCCAGCACCAACCAGCATTTTCACATTTATAGCCATCATGATCAGCAACAGATGTAAAAGTAATTGATGCTCCATACCCGATAGATTTTGAATATTCTTGAAGTTCTGCTGTTATTTCTTTTTCATGTTCTTTAACTTTATTATCATATTTTTCAATTACAGATATCGCCTTATTTTTCATTTGAAAAGCCTTATTGTAACTAATAGAAAATGCCATAAAGCCACTAACTACAACGACAAATAAAGCAATAACAATGTATGCCCAATAACCACCTAGTGCTTCACGCATATTCTATCACTCCTTATTTAAAAACTGGTATAGCAGTTGTTGTACCTTTCATCCATAAAAATTGCTGACTAAAAAGAGTCCATATAAATGGCAAATGTGAATTTATAAATACAGCAACATTATATTGCACATAGCCTTCCTTAACTTTAGATGAAGAAACTTGCTGATAGCACCATCCTAGTCTTCTACCTTTAAAATCAGGACATGTCCAACCAGCATTTTTAGCAGTTTCTGTAGCATAATAAATGCCTTGACTTTCACCATTATAACCAAGTGCCATTAAATCATCATAAGTATGAGAAAGCATATCTTCGTTCTCAATATTGCCCTCATATTTTTCAATATATGATATGACCCTATTTTTAACTCGATATGCTTTTGTAAAGTTAAGTGAAAGTGCAATAAGTGCAGTTACAAGTACAATAAACCCTATAAGCATTGTTAAATTAAAATAACCACCTAATGCATCTCTCATAATTTATTTTTCCTTTTAATTTTTTGCGCCAATAGCACTAGTATTGCTTACATTAGCCCATTGATCGTTTATACTATGTCTAATATTTGGCCAAATAACTGTAGTAAAGAATGTAGCTATTGCAGCAATTGCAATTATAGTTACAACTGTTAAGTTTAATTCTCCTGAAGCCTCTTTCATATTATCCTTTCTCCTTTCGTATCATCATCTATATTCTATCATAAAAGCTATAATAAATTCAATAGTGTTTTAATATACATTTTTTGTTTACACTCATTTGTAAACTAATCTTTCTTATCAAACTTTCCAAGTATTATTTCTTTATATGTATATCCTTTGCTTCCCCATAAAGGAACATTCATAATAATATTAGTAATAATTTTCATTACTTCATTATAGTTTTTTGAAGTAATATTTAAGTTAGCTTCTTCAAGCATTTCATTTAGTGTTTTCATACCATTATCATAGTTTACTCTAAACTGATTTACAATTACACCTACTGATAAATCTATATCTTTTTCTGTCATTTTTTTGCTATTGTTTTTTAAAAGATTTTCAAGTTTTATAACATCATCAGTTCTTTCATAATAGAAGAAATCTTTATAATTTAAAAGTTCCTTTAAAGGTAATTTTTTATATGGAACATCAAATAATATATCTTCATCTTTTGTAACAACATCAAATGTATCAATAGCATCTTCTTCATCATCTAAGTAATTTGGTTTTCTTAAATACATTTCATTTTCATTATTGAATCCATTTACAAGTGCTAGACATTCTCTTCTTTCATCAACTAAAACACAATCAAAGTTGATTTCTCTAGGATTATCATAATTTAAATAATCCATTGCATATTGTATGTAAACAGAAAGTGGAATCGCACCATATAAATTTACTACTGCAACTGAAAAATCATATAATCTAGTATTTTTAATAACTTTATTTTTTATTTCAATATCTTCCATCTCATTTATAATTTCATCAGGCATAACCGTATAAATTTTACCATCTAAGTTATAGAAATAAATAAGTCCAGAATATTCAAGAAATCCATATTTAATTGTATCAATATCATTATTAGTAATTACACCATTATTTTCTATTAATTCTTTTATTAAATCATACTCATATTCCACTAATAAATTAAGATTTCTTTCTAATACACCCATATCATTTAATAATTTTTCTACTTTCTTTATCAGTATTTTCTTATTGCCAGAAGGTTCTCTATTTGATAATGTAGAATAAATACTTTCCAGTTCATCTTTAGTATGAAGCTCAAGTAAATCTTTTAGTCTCCTTTTAGGTGCCTTCTTAACCTTTTTTAAATATTCTAAATTAAAATCTTCATGAATACCCTTTTTCATATACTACTCCTTTACTTCTTATAAATAATAAGTTTCCATTTTCCATCATTTAAACTTATGTTAACATTCTTTTTTATACCATAATATTTCTTAAATTTATCTATATGATACTTATTAGTAGGATTAATATTACAAGGAGCAAAAGATGGATATGAATCAATTATTATTTCTTCTTTATTTTCTTTAACTTTCTTTTTTATTTCTTTTAAGTTGTTATTATAGCATCTAAATATATTTATGTAAAATACTAAATAAAATATAGCACCTAATACATTCAAAATAATTAAAAAATTTTTTATGTGATTATTTTCTTTAATATATTTATCTATTATAATTATAAAACTAATTGACATAAATAAATATGCACCAAAACTAGTTCTATATCCCCACGTAGGAGATAGTAGCATTACAAGGTTAGAAATTATTCCTATCATATAAAAGAAAGATTCTAAACTTTTAATACTATCATCTTTAATTATTAATATAAAATTAATAATAGTAAGAAAAATAAAATATAAAATAGCATAAATATTTGGAATATTAAACACTACTATTTTAAAGCTACTAATTAAATATGTGAATGTAAATATTAAAGATATGCTTTCATATAAATATAAAATGACTTTTAATAATTTATTTTTAATATTTTTTCTTATTAAAATAAACATACTGATTATCATAAGAATAATTAAAAAATAATTAATTATGTATGTATAAAAAACAAAATTATATGAATTAAAACCTATCTTACCAAATAAACTTAATTTATTAAATTCTATATTTTCAACACTACTTCTTATTCTATTACCAGGTGACATAAACATAATAAGAAAACTTGCAATAGATATAATTAAAAATAAAAGTAAATTCTTATTAATTTTCTTATTTTTAATATAATATTCTATTAAAAATATTAAATTAATAAATATAAATACAAGTGACATATTTTCTATAAACATAGGTATTATTATATTTAAAATAATTAGTAGTATAATTTTTGCTTTACTATATTTATCATTTTTTCTAATAAGAAAAATATAAAGGAGTATTAAAGGTATTACAAATAAGTAGGTAATATTACCTGCTATCCAAGTAACTACTTGTGAAAATGTATAAATGTTCATAAAAAGAAATACTGAAAACAATAATAAATACTTTATTTTTTTATTTTTAAAATTACATATTTTATTAGTTAAATAAATGATACTAACTATTAAAAATGAATTAGCTATATTCCAAATTATCTTATTATAAGTTAAAAGGTTTATAAGAATTCTACTTATAAGCCTTCCTTCCCATGAAAAATATAAGCTAAAAGCGCTTCTAAAGTCATAAATTAGCCCATGTTTACCAATAAGATAATTGCCCCAATCATCACCAGATATGGGACTTAAAAATAGAATTGCTAAGAAAAATATAAAATATAATATAAGCTCTTTTCTATTTTCTTTCATTATCTTTCACCATTAATCTTTTAAAGTATCATTAATAACTTTACTTGCAGCATTAACCTCATCCATATTAGGGAATGTAACGCCAACTTCTTGAGTTCCTAAATGACCCATTGCTTTTCCATCAGTACCATCAGGACTTTGAGTGACAATTTCATATCCACTATAATCTTCTATTAATGATTTAAATAAGTTAGAAATTACTTTTCTATTCATATCAGTTGTATATAAATCACTATAACTATTTAATACTTTACTATAATTTGTAAGAGTTGAAGTAGATAAAGTCTTCTTAACAATACTATCAAGTATCTTACGACAATTTTCAATTCTACCTCTTTCATTATTCTTAAGATTTAATCTTTCTCTTGAGATAGTAAGAATTTCAATTCCATTATAATTTCTGCAGCCTTTTTCAACGGTTAACTTCTTTCCTTTACTATCATCATATGAATTAACAACCAATGCATGAGTTGTTTTAAAACTATAATCTGAACAGAACTCAATGCCACCTAATGAATCAACAACTTTAACAAGAGAGTTTGTATTAACATTTACTGTATAATCTATCTTTGTGTTAAATAATTTTTCAAGTGCTTCACGACTAACATTACTATCAAATGATCCCAAACACATCAAGGTATCTTTTGTATTATATCCAGGAACATCAACATAATATCCTCTAAGAACAGGAGTCATAACAATTTTTTTCTTTTTAGTATTAACTGTTATTAACATATTAAAGTCTCTCATAATACCAGTAAAATCTAATCCATTTAAATAAATTGTGTAGCTACTCTTTACCTTAGTATTTTTCTTTTCCTTCGTTTTAACTTCAAAGTCCTTAATTATTTTATAGTTATCTTTATTAAACTCAATAGCAGATGAAAATAAATAATCATAATTACCCTTACTTATTAATAAATAAGTATTTGGATTAGTATTCATTTCATAAAGTACTGTACTTACACTATCTGTCTTTATATACTTGTAATTGCCTAGTTTTTTTTCAGCTAAATCAATATTTTTAGAAAATCTATGTGAATAAATATTTGTATCAGGTGTTAAAGAGTCAGCATCATTTACACTGTTAGAAATGCTTGTTAATAAAACATATTCTGTACTTACTGTAATTGAATCATTATTAAAGCCCTTTTCAATAAATTTATCAGTAGTTTTAACATATGTATTTAAAACTATATTAAATGCTGAAAGAAGAGAAAATAAAATTATTCCAATAATGAATGATACTTTCTTCTTACCAAATAAGAAAAGTATAATAATAAGTAAATTAAGAATAACTTCTGCAAGAACAAATATAATTAAATACTTATCTGGTACAACATTAAGTTTTAAAATATTAAGTACAAGTAAAACTGTAATTAAAACAGTTATAATAGAGAATACTATTCTAAATATTCCACTAATTTTTAATTTTTTCTTTTTCATAATACCACCTTTTATCATTTTATCATTATTTCATATAAATTTCCATTTATTTATAATTCTTTTTCATTTTCTATGTAAATTGGTCTTCTCTTCACTTCTAAATATGTTTTAGAAAGGTACTCTCCTATTATTCCAAGACATAAAAGTTGAATGCCTGAAACAAAAAGTAAAATACAAGCAAGACTAGGGTATCCTTTAACAGGATCTCCAAATAAAAGTGTTTTAATAATAATAAAAATAACCCAAATAAATGCAATAATACAAAGTATGACACCAGAGTATGATGCTATTGAAAGTAGAGCTGTTGAAAATGATGTTATGCCTTGGATACCATATCTTACAAGTTTACCAAAAGACCACTTAGTTTCACCTGCTGATCTTTTTCTATTTTCAAATTCTAACCATTTAGTTTTAAATCCAACAAAACTATATATTCCTTTAGAATATCTGTTATATTCTTTCATTGATAAAATAGCATTAACAAACTTTTTATCCATAAGTCTATAGTCTCTTGCGCCATCTACCATTTCAAGTTTAGACATCTTATTAATTAATTTATAGAATCTTCTTGCAAAGAAACTTCTTATTGGAGGTTCACCTTTTCTATTAACTCTTCTAGTTGCAACAGAATCAAATCCAGATTTTACATATTTATACATTTCTGGTAATAATTCCGGTGGGTCTTG
This sequence comes from uncultured Eubacteriales bacterium, assembly GCA_900319955.1. GTDB lineage: Bacteria > Bacillota_I > Bacilli_A > RF39 > UBA660 > UBA2730. The sequence continues at coordinate 15,393 of ONQM01000004.1, forward strand.
CAAGTCAACGTCCATTGTGCAAATGTAGTTTCCACTTGCATTAAGAAGTCCTGCATATATTCCCGCTTCTTTACCAAAATTTCTTGAAAATGAAATAAACTTAACAGATTTATCTTTCTTTCTTAATTCTTTAATAATATTTAAAGTCTTATCATAGGATCCATCATCAATAAATAATATTTCAAATTCTGCATCAATTTTTTTAATGACTTTTTCTATTTCTTTATAAAAAATAGGAACAGCTTCTTCTTCATTATAAACTGGTACAACAATACTAATCTTATCCATATACTCCCTCCAAATATACATAAATTATATAATAAAATATATTAAAATAAAAGAAGATTTTAAACTAAAAATATCTAGTTACCTAGATATCATTATATCAGTATCAATTTATTTACCTATATATGTTAATTTTTTCATAGTCATTACCTATCTTAGCATAATCTTCAGTTGGTGTTTCGGAAACACAAGTAACAGAAATTGTTCTTGTTGATTCTTCATCAGATGTTTCACAATTATAACAAGTCATATGTCTACTAGATAAATAATTACTTCCTATAAATTCAGAACCTCCTCCAGCACCCATCCATACGACTTACCGCCACCATTATAATCAACAGAAAAGCTACAGAATTAGTTCCAACACCACCTACATTAATAAATAGCAAATAGAGTAAAAATATTCATAGATGATAATTCTATTAATACAGAAAGACTAATAAATATAATAGAGAATTTAGAACTCACTCAAACTGAAGTTGCAGAAAAATTAGGATGCACAAGATCTGCCTACTCTATATGGAAAATAAATAAAAATACTATGTCACTTTATTATCTTAATAAATTCTCAAATATCTTTAATATTAATATAGATTATTTAGTTAATCTATCTGATAAAGAATATATTGAATTTAATAAAGTTATAGACAAAAAAGAGCTTGGTAAAAGAATTAAGCAAGCTAGAAAGAAAATTGGATTTATACAAGATAAGTTAGCATCTAAAATTAATACAACTCACTCAGTTATTAGTGCTTACGAATATGGTAAAACATCTGTTCCAACATTATTTCTAATTGGAATAGCTAGAATAACTAATAAGTCTCTTAATTGGTTTTTAAATAAGATTTAATTACTTAAAATTTATTTTTTAAAAGTACTTTAAATACAAACATACAAATTAAAAATATAATTATAAAAAATATTATCTCATATAAAATGTTATTATTTATAAAACAAAATAAAAATGCTAAAAAAGAACTTATAGTTATAGATAAACATACTTTATTATAAGTACAAATAAAGAAAAGCAAAAATATTACGAATAAAACTAAATAAATAAATGCCATACTATAAACACTCCTATTTCAATTATATAGTAATAATATTAAAAATACAACTTGTATTAAATTAAACTTTATATTATAATTTAGGTATTAATAACAGTAGAGGTAGAAAGATGAAAATAAATAAAGACAAAATTGGAAGAAATATATTAGTTGCATGTTTAAGTATTTCTGGTATGGTATCTATATCTGTTGGTGCTGTACTTAATAATTTAGAAGTAAAGAAGCCAATTAATAAAGTTAAAATAAATGTAATTGAAAAAAGTACTGCTAAAAAAGATGCTGAACCTATACTTAAAGAAATAAACATAGAAGTTAACATGCCACTAAGTGTTGATGTTAAAGATTATATTGAAAATATAGAATCACTAGATAAAAATGTTTTAAAGAAATGTAAGCTTGATACTTCTCTTGTTAATGTTAATGAGAAAGGTACTTATACTTATCAAATAACTTATAAAGATAAAAAGTATAATGGTATTGTTAAAGTTGAAGAAAAAGAAGCTCCAATAATTGATAATATAACACTTAAAAATATTAGGTTAGAACTTGGATCTTCTCTTCCTAAGAATTTAAATGATTATATAACTGAGGAAATACCTGAAGAAGCTAAAAAAGAAATTTTAATTGATTTAACAAAAGTTAATACTAAAGAAGTTGGTAATTATCAGTATACTGTTTCTTATCAAAATAAGATATATACTGGAAATATAGAAATATATGATAATAATAAGCAAACATTTATTGAGGATAATAGTACTAAAAATAATAATAATAATGCAACTGTTGCTCCTGTTCAAACACCAAGTACTAGTGATGCACAACAAGCTGAAACGCCTCAAACTGATCAAAATAATTCTCAAGAAGAGGTACAACAATAAAAAGTTATTTCAAATTGAAATAACTTTTTTTATTATGATAAACCAACTATCTTTCCATCTATAACATCAATTTTTTCATAATTAGGGGTAGTAGGAAGTCCAGGCATTGTATAAACATTTCCTGTAAGTATTGTTATAAATCCTGCTCCACCATAAACCTTTACATCTTTTATATGAAGTGTACTTCCAAGTGGTGCATTAAGCTTCTTACTATCATCACTTATAGAGTACTGAGTTTTAGATATACATATTGGTAAATTTTTATACCTGCTATCACTTATTTTTTGTAATTTTTTAAGTGCAATATCAGAGTACTCAATTTTATGTGCTCTATATATTTCACTTGCAACTTTATTTATTTTAGTAAATATATCATCTTCTAAACTATATATAGGCTTAAAATCATTACTATTTTTTAATAATTCTAATACTTCATTTGCAAGTGATATCGCACCTTCTCCGCCATCTTTATATGATGTTGTTATAGCATAATGTATATTATTTTCTCCTAAAAATTTAGTAACTACTTCTATTTCTTCATCTGTATCTGTATCATACTTATTTATTGCAACGACTAGGTTAGAATTAAACTTAAGCATGTTTTCTATATGTATTTTTAAATTAGGAAGCCCTTCTTTTACTTTTTCTGGATTGCTATTATAAATCTCATCTTTAGGAACACCTGCATTATACTTTAATGACTTAATTGTTGTAACTAAAACTGTACAATCTGGTTTTAAATTATTTAGAGGGCAAACTATATCAAAGAATTTTTCAGCACCTAAATCTGATCCAAATCCTGCTTCAGTTATTGTATAATCAGAAAGTGTTAGAGAAGTCTTTGTTGCAATTACCGAACTACATCCATGTGCTATATTTGCAAATGGTCCACCATGAACTATTGCAGGTGTATTTTCGAGTGTTTGAACAAGATTTGCATTTAGTGCATCTTTAAGTATTGCACACATTGCACCATTTACTTTTAAATCTTTTGCAAGTATTTGTTTACCATCACTATCATATCCACAAATAATGTTACCAAGTCTTTCCTTTAAATCATCTAAATCTTTTGCAAGGCAAAATACTCCCATCACCTCAGATGCTGCGGTTATATCAAATGATGTATCATAAAGATTAGTTCTAATATTTCTTAAACTTCTATCATTTGTATCAATGCATCTTCTAAATGTAACTTTTTTAAATCCTAATTTGTTTCCTTTTTCTATGTGATTATCAATTGCTGCTGCAAGAAGGTTGTTAGCACTTTCGATAGATGCAAAGTCTCCAGTAAAGTTAAGATTAATATTTTCCATTGGTACTATTTGAGAGTATCCCCCTCCACATGCTCCACCTTTAATACCAAACACTGGTCCCATTGATGGTTCTCTTAGTGAAAGTGATGCATTAAGTCCTAGTTTATCTATTGCATCCGCAAGTCCAATGCTAACTGTTGTTTTACCTTCTCCAAATGGTGTTGGATTAGTTGCAGTTACTAAAATTAGTTTTCCATATCTTTCATGATCATTAACCTTAGTATAATTAATTTTACACATATTTTTTCCATATGGTGTAATATCATCTTCTTTAAGGCCAAGCTTTAAAGCTATATTCACACTATCATCCATAAGTGCCTTACTAGATATTTCTATATCATTCATAAAAATCACCCCAAATTTGCAAATTTGACCAAAAAACCCTACAGATTTGCAAATTTCACTAGGGCAAATTTGCAAATCTGCAAGAAAATGCACACAGATTTGCAAAATTGGTCATTTGCTATTTTTATTATAATGCTGTATTCTACCACTTGTCAAAAGAAAAAGGAGGGATTTTATGAAAAAATATTTTATTTTCTTATTGACACTACTATTATTAGTTGGCCTAAAGGCAGAAGGAGTAAGTGCACTTGGCATAAAAAATGCTGAATATGTTGACACTTATGTAATAGGTATTGATAATACAACTGGTAAAGGTAAGTACATGCAAACAAGAATTGCAAGAAAAGATGATGACAATTCACCTGTTTACTGTATAGACCCTTTTGTAACTCTTGATTTGTCAAAACAGCTTAGTGTAAGTGATATAACAGATGATAAAACTTTAGGAAAGCTTGTTATGATTGCGAATTATGGTTATGGGTATGAAAATCACACTGATCCTAAATGGTATTCTGCAACTCAAATGCTTATTTGGAGAACTTTATACCCTAATGACACATTTTATTTTACAGACAAGTTAAATGGCAAAAAAGTTGATATATTAGAATCTGAAATGAATGAGATTCAAAGTATAGTTGATCAAAAATTAAGAGATCCATGTTTAATTGGAGATATCTATAATGTAGTTGGTGGCAATTTAGTTTTAACTGATATAAATAATATGATAAAAAATTACACTATTGATGATAACTCTATATCTATTGATGGTAATATTGTAACAATTCATAATGTACAAGAAGGACACAAAGATATTATCTTTACTGAAAAAAGTAAATTTAATAAAAATGCTCTACTATTCTATGGTCAAGGTAATCAAAGATTAATTTCAACAGGTGATATTGCTCCTAAAAAATTACATATTGATGTTACTGGAACAGTAAATAAGATAAATGTTGAAAAGGAAGATAGTGAAACGGGAAAAGATTCTCAAGGAGATGCATCTCTTGATGGAGCAAGCTTTGGCATTTATGATAAAAATGATGGAAGTATAGCAAATATATTTATAATAAAGAATGGCAAAGCAGAAATTAAAAATCTTCCTTATGGAGAATACTACATCGAAGAAAGATCTAGTGGTGAAGGTTATCATGTAAATAATGAAAAGTACTATTTTACAGTTGATAAAGATACAAAAACAATTTCATTAAAAATTAAAAATGAAGTTATTAAAAAAGAAATAACTATACATAAAGAATATGAAGTTAATGATGAAATGAAAAATGAAATGGGTATTGAATTTGAAATTACTGATAGTAAAGGGAAAATAGTTGACGTAATTACAACTGATAAAGATGGTAATGCTAAAATTATTCTTCCATATGGTACATATAAAGTAAGTCAAAAAAATACAACTGATGGCTATGAAAAAATAGATGACTTTCTAATAAAAGTTGATGATAATAATGATGACTATGTTTATAAACTACTTGATAAAAAAATAGAAGTACCAGTTCCTGATACAGGTATAGAAGAAAGTAATGCAGGATATTTATTATTTTTTTTAATTATTCCAGTATTAATAATTAAAAAATGTTTATTAAAATAATTATTTCTTTATTACTATTAATATTTAATATTAATGGTAAAGATGTAGTTAGTGTAAGTAATAACAAACTATATTGTTATGAAAATTTTAATAATTTAGATATTGCAGAAGGAATAATAGATAATAATAAATCAAAAAGCATTAATAATATATTAAAGAATGAAGAGGAAGATGATTTACTTGCGACCATTACTATTGATAAAATTGAATTGACTGACAAGCCGATATATAAAATGGGCTCAAATAAAAATAGCATAAATAAAAATATAACTATACTTATGAGTGATAATGGCATAATAGTTTTATGTGCACATTCAGGATATGGTTCTATTGCTTATTTTAAAAATCTATATAAGCTTCAAAAAGGAGACATTATAAAAATTAGCAAAAATGGTAATATAGAAAAATATTCAGTAAAAGATATTTATGAAGAAGCAAAAGATGGAAAAATTGAAATTACAAAAAAATATGATGATGAACTTATTCTAACAACTTGTAGTTACAATAAAGGAAAACAATTAATAGTAGAAACAGAAAAAGTGATATAAATGTATCACTTTTTATCTTTGCTTACTAAATCAAGTGCTGTTTGAAGTTGATTATCAGTTTCTTCAGAAGGTTCTTTATAATAGTCTTCACTTAAATTAACTTTATTTGTTGGTTTAATACCTTTTTTATTTATACTCTTTCCTTTTGGTGTTAACCATCTTTCTGATGTATATTTAACACTTGTTCCATTTGATAATGTATATTCTTTTTGAACTGTTCCTTTACCATATGTTGTTGTTCCAACAAGTGTTGCTCCATAACTTTCTTTCATAGCACCTGCAAGTATTTCTGATGCTGATGCAGATGATGAATTAATAAGCACACTTACAGGATATGTTCTCTTTTCATTTGTTAATGAATAATATTTTGTTTTCTTACCATTAGATTCTATTTGATAAATAACTTTTTTCTTATCCATAAATAATGAAAGTACTTTTGTTACTTGATCAAGTGCTCCTCCAGGATTATCTCTAACATCTATTACAAGTCCATCTATTTTATCTTTTTCTAAAGCTTTTAATTTTTTATTAAATTGTTTATAAGTTTTACTTGAAAACATTGAAACATTTAAGTAGCCTATTTTCTTTCTATTTTTTTCAAATGTTTTACTACTAACTGATGGTATTTCAACTGATGTTATAGAAAGCTCTTTATCAAATGTTTTATCATCTCTTGTAATATTTAATATAAGTTTATTTTTCTTCTTAATCATCTTAACTACTTCATCAAGACTCTTGCCAGTAACATCTTCTCCATTAACTTTGTTTATAATATCTCCTGATTTTAATTCTGCTTTAGCAGCAGGGGATTCTTCAAAGACTGATACTATTACAACTTTATTATCAATTATTGTTACTTGTACTCCTATTCCTTCATATGATCCATTAACTGTTGTATTAAATGATTCAGCTTCTTCCTCATCCATATATGTTGAGTATGGATCTCCTAGGTAATTTACCATTCCATTAATTGCAGCATCTATAAGTTTTTTCTTATCAACTTTTTTATAATAATCTGTTATTATACTATTATATACTTCTTTAAAGTTTTTAATGTATTTATCATCTGTTCCCCTATTAGATACAAATTCTCCAATAAATGCACCAAATACTAAACATACTGCAACTATTATAATAACTTCAATTAAGTTAAACTTAATGTTAAATACACCTTTAATATTATTCTTTATTGTACTTTTCTTATACTTATTATTTTTTTTCTTTTTCTTTTTATTTTTATTATTCTTTTTCATATATTACCTCTAAAATAAAAATCGCTTAAAGCGATTATTAACAAAATGGCGCCCCAACTAGGACTTGAACCTAGGACCCCTTGATTAACAGTCAAGTGCTCTAACCAACTGAGCTATTGAGGCATAAAGAGTACTATTTTGTAGTACTATCTAAATAATCACTGAAACCTTCTGTTACATAAGAAACATTTTTGTGATCTTTGATTCTAATAATTGTTGCACCTTTAACTTTTAAATCTTTAATACTTTGTACATCTTTGTTTTCATCATTACTTATATATCTTTTATTTAATCCTTCACTTAAATCTACTGTATATAAAGGAAGTGATTTTTTCTTACTTCTATACTTAGATGTTAAGTCTGCGTAATCTGATGCATTTTCATCATTATCATAATCATAGAAGAATACTAAGTAATCTGAATCTTTTTGATTAAATGTAGTTCCTGCAAGTATTTTAGTATATTGTATACTTGAATTTGTTTCAATCTTTGTACTTTTCTTATTAAGTATTAAAACTGTTAACAAATAAAATGCTACAAATATTACAATTATAACAATTACTAATTTTACTCCCCCACTAACACTTGTTTCTGTGTCTAGTGATATTTTTTCAGTTGCCTTTTTTCTTTTAGCCATAACAATCACCATAAAAAGTATAGCATAGAAAGCATGTAAAAGTAAAGACTATTTCATTGTTGGAACTGCATTTATTGATGATGCAACGCTTAAGAGTTCATCTTTATTTAATGAATCACTTACAAGATAATAAGAATTCTTACCACTTGTAAAGTAAACTGAGTTGTCAGATACTGTTCCATATCCATCTTGCAAATAAACAGGCTCACCAAACGTTGGAATAACTGTCATAGAGTTCATCGGCTCTAGTACTTCTTCAACAAGTGTAAATGGTTTATCTCCATCAAATGTCATAATACTACTTTTTCCATCAACGCTTTTATCTTCATGACTTAAATGTGTACCATCAGGTATATCTAAAGGATATACTGCTTCTAATTCATTTGTACTTTCAAATGTTTCTTTTACATTTAAATTATTACTAAGTTTAAATACTTTATTTGGTATATGGTTATTATATTTTATTTTATCAAATATCATTGAAATAACAACTGATCCATTATCATCATATACTTTTACTGAGCGTGCATTCATATGTTTATCAAATAATATGCTTTGTCTTACTAAATGTCTATTACTAGGATAATTAACTGTTGTACTAAATGAATAATATTTTTTGTCTTGTTTAAATGATCTCTTGTCATCTTCTAATATATCATTTAATAAACTCTTTAAAAGATATACTTCAGAATTATTATAAGGCCAGTTACTTTGAAACTTAAAGCTTTTATTTAAAGAAGGTGTAATTACATAAACTCCATTTTTATTTTTAAGTATTATTTGTGTATAGTTAGTATCTTTATTTAAAAGTTTAACCATATACATACCTTTTTTGTAATTAACTGTAACATCATATTTATAAATATTATCTGAATTATTTACTACCATATTTCCATTTAAACTATAAGAATTACTATATGCCTTATCTTTAAATATCTTTAATGCTTTCTTATCATTCATATTAGAGCATCCTGTAATTAATAGTAAACTTATTAATAAATAAAATATTTTTTTCAACTAAATCACCTAATAAAATATACGTATAAATTTATAAAATATGTTAAAAATAAAGAAGAAAGGATGATTAAATGGAAATAATTAGAAAAATATGTTTAGTTCTAACTATTATTGGTGGTTTTAACTGGTTATTAATAGGGATATTTGATATAAACTTAGTTACTACTTTAATTAATAATAAGATGATAGATAATATTATTTATATCGTTATAGGAGTATCTAGTTTAATATCATTAAATTATCTAATAGAAAAAAGGGACTAAGTCCCTTTTATTTTTGTGTAATTTTAACTTTAACTTTCTTTGTCTTTGGAGTATATGTAAGTCTTAAGTCATCGCCCCTTACTTTGACTGCAACTTCGTGTTCTCCTACTCCATAGTTCTTTAAGTCAATGTATGCTGTTATATCTGCTTGTGTTAATGCATCAATGTTTGACTGACTTCCTGTTACTGAAACAGTTACTTTAGAGTCTTCCTCACTTAATGCTTGTGCTTTATATTTAGATCCTAAGTTTTCTGTTGCAACAGCAATATCAGGGAATTCTTTAGTTACTGAACTATCAAGTATAACATCAACTGTAATATCTTTAACACTTAAATCAGTTACACCATTTGGCTTGGATAAAGTTACATTGAATTTTTTATTTTCATTTAAATTCTTAACATCAATTGGAACTTCTATGTTATCAATATCTGTTAGTGATGTTTCATCTCCATATATTGTAACTGTTGTTGCAGATGGTGTAAGAGAACTTATCGCTTTACCAAGAGCTACTGTTCCTTTTGGTACAACTTTTATTGGAACTGTCTTACTTGGGCTTTCAATTGTAACTGATGCAGTAACATTTGTTGGAACAACTTCAACATCAAGTACATTACCATTAGAGTCATATGCAACAAGTGGAACTTTCTTAAGTGTAATTGTACCTTCTTTTGGATTACTAATTTCATCTACATCAACAAGTGCTCTTACTGTTGCAACTTTCTTAAGCATGTATTCAGCACCCTTAACAATTACTGTATCACGATTTAATTCAACATTTTTTATATGTAGTTTAGAATCTAAATCATCTTGATGTAAGATATCTACTGTAAGTGATCTTGTATCGGATACTTTTTCATATATTGTTACAGTAACCTCTGATGGATCAAGTTTATAATCAAGTGACTTTATTCTTTCAGAATATTTAAGCTGAACTTTATGGTTACCTGGTTTAAGACCAGTTAAATCAACTGTAACTCCTTTTGATGGAGATTGTTTTGCAAGAAATATATGTCTTTTTTGTCCTATTAATGTTACATCAACTGTTTTAGGAAGCCCCTCTACAACATATAGTTCTTCATTGTATGTTGCATTAACTTTTTGATTATATAAAACTTCAGCATACTGATCTACCATTACATTTGATTCATTATCAACAATTAAAAATATTCCTATACTAATTAATAGTGAAACAATTAAAAGTGTTGATTTCTTTCCCATTAATTTATCAAATCTTTTAGAATTCCCACTAAATATACGTGATATCATTAAAACAAGTTTAGTAATTGGTGTTATTATCCATTTATCAAAGAAAACTATAAGTGGATGAAATATAATTTTAAATATATTAGTTGTCTTCTTCATATATATCATCCTCACTATCTAATTCTTTTGGAGCATCTTTTGGACTTAATTCATCCATAAGCATCATACGTATTTCATCAATTGAAAGACCGTAAAATAATTCTCCCTTGATTGCAATACTCATAGCACCAGTTTCTTCAGACACAATTAGACTAATACAATCTGTTTCTTCTGATATTCCAACTGCTGCTCTATGTCTTGTACCTAAATGTTTAGTCTGGAATTTAGGATTGTTGTCTGTTGGGAATACTGCACCAGCACAAGTTATCTTATCACCTTGTATTATTACACCACCATCATGAAGTGGATTTCCTTCATAGAATATTGCACCAAGAAGGTCTGCAGATAAATCAGCATAAACTTTTTTAGCTTTCTCAATATAATTGCCTAAGCTTATATCACGCTCTATGACCATTAATGCACCAATTCTGTTCTTGCTTAGATATTCCATTGCAGTTACTATTTGATAAATCATTTTTTGTCTTTCATCAAATGTTAATGTTTTGTGTCTTCCCAAGAACTGACTTCTTCCTAGCTCTTCTAGTATTGTTCTAATTTCAGGCTGGAATATAACAATTAATGCTAGTGGTCCATACATAATAATGTAGTCAAGCAGTAAGTTAACTGTTGTAAATCCTAACCACTGTGCAACAACTTTTAAAATGATAAGTATAAAAACTCCTTTAAATATTAAGGAAAGTTTTACATTGTTTTTTATGTTTTTTAAAAGTGTGTAGCATAAAAACCAAACAATAGAAATATCTATTATCTTTCTAATAATTGTAACAACATCTGTAAGTGTTATAGTCAAGTTAAATCATCTCCAAACGCAAAAATAATTATACAAAAAATTTGTATTTAAGTAAATAGAACCCTAACCTATATAAATAATAACATTTTTAAGAGAATAGATAAAGGTTAAATTGAAAAAAAGTTAAAGAAATTACTTTTTTAAAGTTTTAAACACACTTAATAAGTAATCAAAACGTTGTGTAATTATGCATGCGTTTGATAAAGATTTTGCAACATTATATAACGGAACAAGGTTTGAATAATTAATGTTATCATCAGAAGTTATTCTCTTATCACTCTTATCACAGATATTAAATTTTTTTACAAAATTTATCAAATTAGTAAAGTTAAACTTATATCCAGCTGAAACTATTTTTTTACAAATTCTTTTAAAGCAATTTCATCCATTCCAATACTTAATAATGATGAAAATGCCCACAATGTCATAAAGTTTATCATATTTGTCTCTCCTTCGAATTTTTCTATTCTTCATTAGAACAAAAGTCAAGTTTGAAATTCTTATACTATACTTTGATTAATTATTATTTAGTAACATCTATTATAAAATCTATTATATTTTGAGTTACAATAAAATTGCTATTATTATCTATTAATAAATTATGATCTCCATTAAATTTTTCAAATTTAGCATTTATGCCCATTTTTTTATACATATTCTTAACATTATCAAATCTTTCTTGCACATCATAACCAAATAATTTATTTATCAGTGTTGCTTCCTCTTTAGTATAAGCATCTTTGTATACTGCTTCACCATTATACATTTTAGCAGGATCATTAAAATCTTTATTTCCAATAAAATAATATTGAGGTACTAATTTAAATTCATCTGCATTAAATTTTTGAATATCATTAACTCCTAAAGGAAAGTTTAATTTATTACCACTCATTTCTTTTACTGGTAGTATATTAATTCCATTAGTACCTCCTCCAATACATGCTTTTATAATATTAGGATAAAGTGCAGTGAAACGATTTGCAAATTTACTACCAGCAGAATAGCCTTCAATTATTACTTTGTCATCTATTTTTATTCCCATATTTAAAAGAATTTTTTTAGAGTCTTCAATTATATTTACAAGTTGAAATGGTAAGTCAAAGCACTTATCTTTTATTTTTCTTATCTCTTCATTTGATAATTTTATGCTACCTTCTCTTTCTTTATTATCTTCTATTAAATAGGAAACATCATTATGATATACCATACTGCTAAGTTCATGTGTATAGTATCCTCTTACTCTTGGTATTAAAGGTGTTAGAACTGGAAATTTTAGCATCTTTCCAAGTTCCATACCTAAATTAAGGTCTATAGATGAAATTTTAGCAGATTCTAATCCTTCATCTAAATGAATAGCACTTTTTGTAGTATCTAATTTTCCATTACTTGTTCCAAATCCTCCAGTATTACATGCATTAACTAAAAGAGTTGCATCCTTATTGCATCCTTCTGGTATAAAAAGTGAGTATCCTAAATTAAAGCCTTTTTCTTTATCTGATGGTATTATATAGACTTTACCCTTAATACTTCCTAAATAATTATAATTAATATTATATATTTCAATTTTTTCTTGCATAACGTACTCCTAAATTAATTTTAAAATAAAGGTGCTATAAGTCTAAGTAGTGCTTGCCATATTTTTTTTTAATATTCCAGGGCTTGCCTCATCATTACTTAAAATTCTAGATGACTTTAGTGTATCATCAAAGTCTTTTTTTATTTTTAATATTTCACTTATATTTAAATACTTTTGATTTTTTAATTCATTTTCTGTATAAAATAAACTTATTTTAAGTTTAGTATATACTATTATCTTTAATATTAGTCCTATTGTAAGAAAAACAAAAAATAAATGAATATTAAATATTAGAATAATTTAAATAATTAATAAATTATTAGATATTTTGTTAGTTATATATGCTTTATTTATTTTATCAGTCATAAAATACTCTATTCCTTTCTTAGAATAATTATATATTATAGTTTAATAAATTTCTATATTTTATTTTATTATTTTAATAATTATAAATAAAGCAAGTTATACACATTTGTTGTGAATAACTTGCTTATATCATATTTTACATATTTTTTTATGCTTTCTTTTTATTAGTTGCTACAATTTTCACTTTAGTCTTACCTTCCAAAACACTTTTACTCCATTCAAAAGGTTTATCATCTTCATGATTTATTTTCTCATGACTTACTTTTAAGCTTGAAAAGAAATTTGGTGGAAAACTTATTAACTTTTTCTTCTCTGATTCTTTCATTCCAATTACTTCCTTTCACTTTATCTTTATCCTATACATGTATTATATACTATTTTTTCATAAATATCTACTAAATATTTAGCTATTCATTTACATTAGTAATAATATTTTTTAGTTTTCCTTCATTATTAAGTTTAAGAATTAATTGCACTAATTCAACCAATAATTCATCATCTACACGAGCCAAAACTTTATATTCTATCTTATCTTTATCAAAGTAATATAATTGATCTGCTTTTATGTATCCTGTTTTATTGTTAATATCTTTTCCATGAATTCTTTTCTCATTTATCTCTATGTTTTCCTCATACTTTAATTTTTTCTTTTTATGTTCTTCATTATGAAAACTGCAAAGCATATTGGCAATAAAATCATATCTAAAACCTTCTATAAAATTTTTTTCATCATTTATTACAACAAATGAATGCTTAGGAACAATTATATCATCTTCGCCCTTAAATTCTTTTACAACAATAATATCTCCTAGTTTGCACATCAACCATCATCTCCCTTTTTATTTTTTATTTCTGTGCATTTTTTCTTCTGTATGGTTTACTATTCTAATATATATAAATTTAAAATGCAACATAAATTTTGAAGAATTGATATATTCATTTTTTATGAATAACTTTTTAACCTTCCTAATTAAATTATTCATTAATATATTTTTACTATAAATAATTTCTTACTTATATTTAGATAATACATAAATGTTAAATATTATAAATATTAAATACTATTTTTTTATTATTGAGTCACAGCTATTTTGTGTTTTTTATTAATATTGCGTCATTTATATTTTTTACTAATTTTTTAAAGTATCTCTTAAGATATCACTTATATCTCTTTCTAGTATTTCAGATATATTTTTCCTTAAAGAATCATTGTTATAAAAATCATTTGTATTATAATTCTAAACTTGCACAAAGACATTATGAAGAAAAATTATATGATTCTAGAAGTGGTGTTGATATTAAACCTGAAACATTGGAAGAAATTGAAAGCATTATTGTTCCACTTATAAAAGATAAAGAGCAATCAGTTAATCAAGTATTTAATAATCACCCTGATATTTTATATTTTTCAAAAACAACATTTTATAAATATGTTGAATTAGGTATCTTTTCACTTAATAATTCTGATCTTCCTAAAAAAGTTAAATATAAACCTAGAAAACATAAAATTAATCAAGAATACAAAAGAAAGGTTTCTCTTTTGATTGGTAGAAAGTACGAAGACTTTATAGAATTTATCACTCTTCATCCAGAATATAACGTATTTGAAGCAGATACTGTTATTGGTAAAAATACTGATAGAAAATGTCTTCTTACTTTGTATTTAGTTAAGACTCACTTCATGTTTATTTTTCTTCTTGATAAGAAGGAGGTAAAATCTGTTGACTCTAAAATTAATTATCTTAAAGAAACGCTTGGCATTAAGTTATATTCTAAAGTATTTGGAGTTGGACTAACTGATAATGGTACTGAATTCTATGACCCTTTATGTTTTGAAAATGATTATAAAACAAGCAAAAAAGTTTCTAATCTATTTTATTGTCATTCTTATTCATCTTATGAAAAAGCAGGTATTGAACATAATCACGAATATATTAGAAGAGTTTTTCCTAAAGGTGGTTCGTTTGAAAATTTAAATGACAATATCATTTAAAAACTTCAGGATAATATAAATTCTATTCCAAGAGAATCTTTAGATGGTAAAACTCCTTATGAAGCTACTCTTGAAATGTATCCCGAATTAATAAAAAGACTCAATTGTAATTACATTGAGCCTGATGATGTCACTCTTAATCCTCGTGACTATAAAGGTGATGACATCTAATGAAATTTATAAATTATAACGATATTAAAGATTCACCAATTTATTATGATAGCCTTTTTAACAATTATTACACCCTTGAAAATTTAATTGATGAACTTGAAGTTTGTACCAACCAATACAAAAAGTTCGAAGACATTTTATACAACTTTTTAAAGTCATATAATATTGATGATGAAACTATAGCAACTATTCTTAATTTTTCTTACACGGATACTATAGATTTCATTATCAAAATCATAAAAAATGAGATTATCTAATATTCAGAGAATGGGTAAAATTTTTTTCACCTATTCTCTGGCAAACAAGCCAGTATAATCTATATTTTTAAATAATGTGCGTGCACTTAGTCTCGAAAAATTAGGCATACGTACACTTTTTTGCGTGCAATAAAAATTACACATATCATTATATTATCACATTTTTTTATTTTTTCAAGTTTTTAATGCAAATAAAAAGCCCATAAAATCGGGCTTTTAGTACTGGAATTCTATTTTTTACGTTTTGCGTGCAGTTACTTTTTTATTCAATCAGATATTTATATAGTCTATTATTTAAAATTCAAGTTTATTATATTTTTTTCTATATTTATTTTCCTTATCTACTAAAATATCTGTTAATTCTCTGTAACATTTGTTACATTCATCTTTATTTATTTTCGTGTTATTCTCATAATTATCTAGATAATTTGTTTTAAGTCTATATATTAAATCATTTATTTTGCTATCAAAATATGTTTCTTTTGAAATTAAAAAATTAAGAATTTTGTTTTGATCTTTATTAGTTAAGTCGGTAAAATCAAAAGCTCTTCCACGCATGATACTATCCCATAAAATATAAAATTCTCTATAAACATTATATTTTTTCTTTTTTTCATTTGATTTATTCTTTATGCAACTAACTATAAATTCTAATAAAGTAGTTAAAACTGCAGTTCCAACTATACTAACTATTGTCTCACACATTATAATTCACATCCTTTAATAATTCTTATAAATTTATATCTTATATTAATTTAACTATAAATTAAATATTATTTAAAACATTCTGCTATTTCTTTCCTACTCCTATAGTCTAAAGGAAAGAATATATTCTTTTCATGCATTTGAAAATAAAATGTAGTTTCAAATTTTTCATCATATTTATATTTTAAAAATTGTGTTAATTCAACTTCATTTCTGTTTTTATTAGGATTTAAATCTAATATAAAGCCAAATGGATAAGCATAAATTTCAACAATATTGTCTGTTTCTCCATTATTATATCCAATTACTGTCGCACCACTAAATCCTAATGTAGCATTTTTTAATAGGTATGCATATATTTTAAAATCATTGCATTCTTCTAATGCTTTATCTTTATTTAAAATAATATCCTTAACATATGAATATTTTTTTGTAAAAACTTCATATACACTACAAAACATAGATAAAACTTGTTTAACAAATCTACTTATATATACATCTTCAATTTTAAGCTGCATATAACAGTTATCTTTTAATTTTTCTTTATTGTTATGTAATGCCCATGCTGCAGCATATGCAACTTTTTTATATTCCTCACCATACAATTCACCAGTTATGTTATTACATGACTTGCAAATAGAATATTTTTCTAATCCTCTTTGCATATTTTCGTAATTTATTCCTTCAAAATCCCATGGCATTCTTTCTTCACTTTCTATTACTTTTGATAAATTATCACCTGTTATTGCTTTTATTGGATTTGAATTAAAAGCACTTCTTGGTGGAATATGTTCGAAACTCAATTCATCATATTTTCCACAAATTGCACATCTTCCATAGTGCTTATTATTTTTATTTCCATCTTTTTTCATAAATCTTGCCTTCTTTTTATTTAAAAATTTCATATATTTGAGCTACAATTAGTGCTAATCCAAGTAATTGTGATAAAACTAGAATTATACTTGAAAATGTATTTTTCTTTGTCTTCATTTCCTTTGAATTTTTGTAAGCAGAATAAAGCATTTGAATCAGTCCTAATCTAAGAGAATATACTGCCAATAGAAATAAAATAAATATAAAAATTTCAAATAAACTATTTAAAATGGTATTCTTAATATTAAGATGCATTTTTAAAAAGAATGATAATAAAAATAAGAAACTTCCTACTGAAATATTATCAAGTCCTTTTATTTTTAAAATCTTATTCATATTATTTATTTCAGTTATTAATCCTAATATTCCTAAAATTATAAACATAATTTTTACAGTTCCAGTTGATTTTCAAAAAAAAGAATTATCAAATTGAAGAACACTTCCTACAGTTATAAATGCAATAACCAAAGCAAATCCATCAATTAAACTGTCTGTGTTTTTGTCAAAGATTATTTCCTTTTATTTAATTTCACTCTTTCTTAACTAAAAGAAATACAGAATATTTGCATTCTCATGTCTCTTTTTATCTATAACCATTATATCATCAGCTAATATTAACTGTAAATCACATCACAAATTACTGAATATTATTTATTAACTTTTGCATTCTTTCTTTAATAATATTAAAAATCTCATAAATGAACCTGTTAAATAAATTATAAAATCAACTTCTGCATAGTCATATTCTTTTTCGTTATGTTTAGCATTTTCGTTATTATATTTTCCATAATATTCAAGCAATTTTTCAAACATATTTGCAAACTCTTTATCATTATAATCTTTTAATAATTTTCCTATTTCACTCTTCTGATTTTCAAGTGATTTATCATTTTCAAAATATTTTTTTAGGAATTGTTCTAAGGCAAATCTCATATCATCTATTATGTGTCTATAGTAATCTTCATTCATTTCTGTCTTTAATGCTTTACTAAATGATTCTTTTGCATTTTTATATTCATCTAACCAGTTTAATACATCAATTTTTAATGCATTATCAAGAAGAATATTTTCTTTTGGATATAATTCATATTTATCATCATTTTCACATAAAATAACATCAGCATTTGATAATGCAATATCAGAACTTATTTCATTTGCAAATTCTTTATTATCAAAATAATTTAGAGTAAACTCCAAGAACTCTATTAATTCTAAATAATTATTTTCACTACTTAGATTAAGTCTTTCAACCCATGAATTTATATATAAATTTCTTATGCCATTATATCTATCATATAAATTTAAACCCATATATCTAGAAAAGTTTGATGAATATTTAGTTACATTTTCTCTTTCGTTAGCCTTACCTTCGAAAAATTTGTAAATAGTTTCTAAACACCTATTTCTAAATGCATCTTTATCTAAGCTTTCTTCAATATTAAATCTTTTCATAAATCTCTTTTTTTTCAGTTACTCTTTCATCATTTTCTGGTTCAATCCTTTTAAACATAAATACTTACTCCTTTCAAATATTTAAATAATTGTTTTAATATTCATAATTCATAATTAGTAATTGATAGCTAAAAAAGCAACAAAGAATATTATTAGTATATAACCCTTTTTATCTACCAACATTATATCATTAGCTAGTTATGACTGTAAAATAAATTTTATATTTATTTTAATAATTATAAATAAAGCAAGTTATACACATTCATTGTGAATAACTTGCTTTATCTTTTTAACTTTTATTTATTCTATCTAATTACTTAATACCAATACTTAAAATATTTTATTAATTATATAAAATTAATACTATCTCATATAGTTTTTCTCTTCCACATATCAATACTTTATTAAATACTTTATCCTCCTTCTTACCCTTAATTAAATTACCTATTAAAAGTCTACATAAATCATCTATTAATACTTTTATATTTTCTAGTTGTTTATACTTATTGTTAGTATTTATACTCCTGCTTTTTACATTATTAATATTACTTTTGTTGCTTCAATATTTTATATATATTATTAATTAATTTTTCAAAAAAGTTTTACTCTTTTATACTCATATATTTCACGAAATTGTATATACTATTATAGTAGATATATTTAATAAGCTCATTATTAAATTTTGTTAAAAATTGTTTTCATGCTATATTATTGCGTTAACAATTACAAATGAAACAAAATGTTTACTAAATAAATTTTTTATGATATTTTATTTATGTAAGCATTACACGTTTACCTATGGTAAAATGTGTTTCTGAAAACGTCATTAGAACTAAACTAATGGCGTTTTCTGTTTTTTATAGTCATTTTACTTTTTAATTCACTTTTGTATATTCCTATTTTATCATTAACAATTGATAAAAAATAAGTCTCTTTTCGACTAAAGTGTTGCTGAGCGACAAAGAAATTTGATATTTAATAAAGCTTATAGAAAATTGATAGTAATAAAATATAAAATATAGAAAGTTAAAAATGTATACAATTGTACATGAATTAATTCCACTTTTTGTACATTAAATATTGCCATTAATAAGAATAAAGGATAAAAAATGGTTTTAAATATAAATAAAGAAGCATATAGATAACATTAATATTCTAATCAACATATTAATTGATAACATAACAAAACAATTTTCTAATAATGATTTATTTAGTTAAGCAACACTTTAGTTGAAAAGAGACAAAAATAATTCAAATTTTTTAAAATTACATTGGTGGGTTCCGACTAGTTCCTCCACCGCAACAAATATATTATAAAATAGTATTTATTATATAATCATCTTTTAATTAATCCAACCTCAGAAATTATGCTTTCAAAAAACTTGTATATTTCTAAATTAGGTTGATTGAATATCAAAGGATTATTACACATAATATTCCTATCATTTTTATTGGTACTTTCTATTCTTTTTGCTCTCTTAATTGCTAAAAACACATCATCCAAATTAATTTGTTTTAATATTTTATCAATTGTTGACTGTGCTTTGATATCTGTATTTTTATCTAGTCCATATTCTTTTATTATTTCTTTCTTATATTCTATATTGCTTTTAACTTTTCTATTAAATTCCTTCTTATGCATCAAAATCCATAAATCAAAATTTACAATTGAATATGCAGGAAATATTTTACTTTTTTCACATGTTTTAACAGCTTCTATAAATTCTGATTCTTTTTGATCATAGTCAAAGATAGCTGTCTTTACATTTTTTAATTTTGCATCCATTTGTAATTCTCTATTATTTACAGCAACTTTAACAATTGACATTGGACTTCCACCTTTTGCATCCTTTACATTTATTTTTACGTTATATTTTCTTTTTTCACATGAATTTATTAAAGCTTCAAAATGTTTTAGATACATTTTTTCTTGTTTACCTTCAACATATGCATAATAAATCTTTGACTGTCGTATTTCCATTTGACCACCTACTTTATAATGTTTTCGAAATCTATTTCATGAATAGGTCCATACTTACCTGCTAAATAATTTTTTAAAAGTGACTCTCCCTTTCTAACTCCTTTTATATCTGCTATTGTATATCCAACAGTTGTTAATGTATTTTCATCTTTTTAAGCTCAGCCCCGTTCTTATTAATTTCACTATTAGTAAATAAATTTATTAATCCAACAATTAGTACAGGATTTATTGATGAATCAATTTCATCAATAATCATAGTTATTCCATTTTTTAAAGCAACATCTATCACAGGAATATAATCAAATAATTTTAAAGTTCCTGATGACTCTGTTAATTGAGATGGTACTGTAAGTGTTTCATCACCCATTTTATATTGTGAAAGTAGTTCTGGTTTATTAAGTATGTTTTTTTCTTGATTCTTACTTAGTCTTAAAATTATATTTTGATTTCCAAAATCAGATAGTTTTATAATTTCATTATATAAACTTTGATTAATATCAATTACATTTGTACCACTAGGCACCCTATCAATTCTAATAGTATTTATTATATTATCAAATGATGAAATTATAATCAATTTATTTATAAAATAATCATTAAAATCATCTATTATATCTTTTAAGAAAAGTAGATAAGATATAAATATTCCATTGTGATCAATTGTTTCATTATTAAACATTTTTTCTGTATTTTCTATATATGATTTATCTATATCTTTAAAGTATTTTTTTGTTTTATCACTATAATTTATTTTTAGTTCGTTACCATGTCTTTCAAATATTTTTATATTATTTACTATTAACTTTTCATATTCAATATTTGTTTCATGATTTTCATTATTTTTAATTTGTAAAAAATATTCATATTCATTGTTATTAATAAAATTTATATAAAATTTAATAGGTTCTAAATATTTCTTTTTATCATTTATATTCGAAAATAAACTATAATTAGAATATATATTTTCATTTTTATCATTTATGTATATTCCTTTATTAACAATAATATTTTTTAATACTTCAATTGCTAATATAGTATTAGTTTTACCTGTTGCATTACCTCCTAGTATTAACTTTACTGGTAAATATTTTTTTTCTATTAAATGGTCAGGTAATTCTGTTACATTCTCCTTATTCATATTTATGTCAAGTTCATTATATAGTGTTCTAAAACTCTCCTATCCATATTATATGTCAAAAAGCAAAAATATGCAAGTTTTTTGCATATTTTTGCTTTTTTTAAATAAGTATTTATCTTTTTTTAATCCTTTGTGCAATTTATTTGCATAATTTGAATAGATGTGCTATTATTGCTTTATCACGATGTCAACGTGATAGAAAGGTGGCGATATTATGGTCAAAAATGAGTACCATGTTACTTATGATAGAAATCGTAGGATGTGGAAAATAAAGAATACTGAAAATGCTAAAGTCTCAAGGTATTCAGATACGAAAAAAGAAGCAGTAGATATTGCAACAAAATTTTCGAAGAATAATAATTCTGAATTATTTATTCACAAAAAAGATGGCAGCTAGAAGGTTGTACAATAAATAGTGTTGGTGGTGATAAAAATAGTATAGAAAAAGACATTTAGTCGAGTTACAATATAATTGGAAAAAATATTGAAAGGTCGTGA
>ONQM01000067.1 GCA_900319955.1 uncultured Eubacteriales bacterium
TTAAAGTTATCATCAAGTTCATAAATAATTGGTTTCCCTGTAGGAATTTCCAAATTTATTACTTGATCATCGGTGAGGTTATCCAAACATTTCATCAAAGCTCTTAAACTATTTCCGTGCGCAACAATTATAACTTTTTTTCCGATTTTAACTTCTGGTACTATATTATTTTTCCCATCTGACACTGCATATACTGTAGAAACTTTTGCCAACCCTGTTACTTCTGTTCCATCCGGTATTTTTACTGTTGTTGTAGTCTCTGTACCCCAGCCATCTTTTAATGCTACCTCTGTACCCGCATCCGTATTTTCTGTATTCTCTGGCAAATTTTCCTGTTGATTTTTTTAAACAGAAATTACTGATCCATATTCTGTAATTGTAAACTCATAACCATCAACAATAACTTTTAAGTCCCAAGTTATATCTGTCACTTTAGGATTTATTCCTTTCACATTATTTAAATTTTTCTTTAATTCTTCTTTGTTCAAACTTACATTTTCATCATATGATGCCATTACAGCAGCTTTTACTTTTTCCTCAGCAGTTGCATACTTGCTTTCTTCTGTTGCTTGTTTTGTTTTTTCAAATAGCCCTGTACCTGTTATTGCTTGTATACTTATTCCTGCTAAGATTAGCAATATAACAATGTTTAGTATGTTATTGATGGTTAGGCTGTTTAAAATCAGACTGAATATTCTTTTTTTTATTCAGCCTGACCATCTATAACATTCATAGTAATAAATTGCGGTAACTTTAAACAACTTGCTATGGAGTTTCTATTTTTTTCTATTCATTTGAAATTTATAACTTTCTTTATTTTTTGATTTTCTATTGCTATTTTTTCTATTCCATTGTACAATTTAGATATAGTTTCCCCCTCCCCAGAATTAACGGGCTTTTGGAAGGATATTAAATTGTTAATTTTTAAGTTGTATTTGGTACAATCATATGTCCTTTGTGGCAATGTGGACATAGATTAAAGTCTTTCCCTATTGTTTTCTTTAGTAATTCTAGAGTGGGAAACTCTTTTTTTGTTTTTACTTTTGTTCTTGTTAAGATTTTACATTTTAGCAATTTTTTCTTTTTATTTTTATTTCCTAATAATCCATAATATCTTATTTTCATAAATCTTGGTGGTAATATATGTAACAAAAATCTTCTTATAAATTCTTCTATGCTTACTGTCATTTCTTTCATTTTGTTTCTATCCTTATAATCTCTCCATTTAAATGTTACTTTTTCTTCTTCTATTTTTAATATTCTTTCATTTGATATCGCTACTCTATGTGTATATCTTCCTAAATATTCAATTACGCTATTTGCATTTTTAAATGGTTCTTTACAATATACTATCCAATCTTTTTCATACATTTTTCTCATTAATTCATTATATATTGCTGGATTTTCATATTCTTTCATTTTTTTATAATATTCTAATTTTTCTTTTTTCATATATTCTAAAAATTTTCCCCTAAATACTTTTGACATTACCTTTACTGGTATAAAAAAATCTTCTTCTTTTTCTTTCCATTTTAGTGTTTTTGTTAGTCCTCCTCCTGTTACTACCATATGCACATGCGGATGATACATTAAGTTTTGTCCCCATGTATGTAATATACTAAAAAATCCTATTTCTGCTCCTAAATACTTTTTATCTTGTGCTAATTCTTGTAATGTTTCACTTGCCGCTTTAAATAAGACATTATACATTTTACTTTGGTTTTGATACACTATATTATATAATTCACTTGGTATTGTAAATACTACATGATAATATTTTATGTTTAATTTTATGTTTAACACTTCTTCTTTTCTTGCTTCTATCCATTTTAATTTTTTCATTATTTGACAATTTGGGCAATGCCTATTTCTACATGAATTATATGCTATTTCTTCATATCCACATTCATCACATACATATTTATGTGCTCCTAATTCACCTGTTTTACAATCTTTTATTGCTTTTATTGTTTTTTTCTTATATCCTATTATTTTATTATTTTTTTCATATTCTTCTATTCCTTTATTTATTATTTCTTGTATTTTTTCCATCTTCTTCTCCTCTCATAAATACATCTAATGGACTTTCTAGGCCTAAATCTATATTGGCTACATGTACATATTCCATTGTACTCCTTATATTACTATGTCCCATCAATTCTTTTACTTGTATTAGTGTTGCTCCATTTTCTATTAAGTTTGTTGCATAACAATGCCTTAAAGTATGCATTGTTACTTTTTCGTTTAATCCTGCTTTTCTTCGATATCTTCTAAATCTATCTCTTATTACTCCTACTGTCATTGGTTCATCTAATTCTGTTAAAAATATTTTGTCACTTTTT
>ONQM01000045.1 GCA_900319955.1 uncultured Eubacteriales bacterium
TATCAGTAATATTAATGTTAATATGTTATGTAATGGGAATAGTATTTTTTGTAAGAAATACAATTTATTTAGGAATTATTTGGTTAGTACTTGGAACAGGTATATTATTATATGGAATATATGATAATAAGAAAAAGAATAATAAGAATAGTAAGAAGAAATCTAATAAGAAAAATAAAAAGTAGGTGTAAAGTTGAATAATATATATAATATAGAAATAGAAAATAGAGATGGCAAAAAAATTCCTTTAAAAAAATATAAAAGTAAAGTAATGCTTATAGTTAATACTGCAACAGGATGTGGGTTTACTCCACAATATGAAGGATTAGAAAGTCTATATAAAAAGTATCATGATAAAGGACTAGAAATATTAGATTTCCCATGTAATCAATTTGGACATCAAGCACCAGGAACAGATGATGAAATACATGACTTTTGTACTGCTAAGTATAAAACAACATTTGATCAAATGAAAAAAATTGATGTAAATGGTGAAGAAGAATCAAGTCTTTATAAATATTTAAAAGATAATTCACCTACTGAGTATATAAATGGAACTAAAAACAAACTTGCAATGAAAGCTATCAAGAAGTTAAGTAAAACATGTAAAAATAAAAATGACATTGTATGGAACTTTACTAAGTTTTTAGTAGATAAAGATGGAAATGTAGTAATGCGTGTATCACCTATTGAAAAACCTGAAGTAATGGAAGAAAAAATAATAGGGTTATTAAATAAATAGAAGATATAATAGTCTTCTTTTTTTAATAATTAAATGATAAAATAAAATTAAGAGGCAAAGATATGAAAAAAAATAAATATCCAAAAGTAAAATTTGAAATAGGATCTTTAGAAGATAACATAGAAATAATAAAAGAATTCTATAATGATATGGAAAGTAATATTAAATTTTTATATGAGGGAATAAATAAAAATAACATAGAAGAAAAAGTAAAAGAATTTTATAATAATAACCAAGAATTATTTGAAAAAAATAGAAAAGAATATGAAAAAGAGTGGAACAAAGTATCAGATGACTACTTTAAATATATTACAGAACTTCTAAATATTAATCCAAAAATAAAAGATATAACATGCTATATACTTTATATTCCAACATTCCCAAGAGATATACATAAAAATACATTCTATGTTGGAACAAACATGGAAAAAGATTTTATAATAAGTACAATAAAGCATGAAATAACACACTTTTATTGGTTTAAGAAATTTAAAGAATTATATAAAGATATAGATGATAAAGAGTTTAATACACCATATATTCCATGGATATACTCTGAAATAGTAATAGATCCATTAATACATGAAAAAGCATATGATGAATTCTATGAATTAAATTATAATGGCGAAAATGTAATGGAACATCTAAGGGGTATATACAATAAGAATATAAAAATAGAAGATAAAATAAAAGAAGGGTATGACTATATAAAAGAAGTTTATAAGGAAAAGGAAAACAAATGAAAAAATATTAATATTATTAATAACATTATTTTTAATAACAGGGTGCTCTAAAGAAATCAAATTTGAAAGAATGGAGAGTGATACTAGTGGATTCCACCATATGGGTGTTGCAATAATAGGGGCTGGACCATCAGGACTTTTCAGTGCATATGAACTAATAACAAAAAATAAAAACTTAAAAATAGTGATATACTAAAAAGAAAATCTAAACAATAAATTCGATTAATAGGAAATAGGAATACTAAAAAAGTATTCTTTTGTTCAACTCTACAAAACATAGAGACCACCACAAAAATAAAAGTGGTATATTAAATGTGGAGGTAAAAGAAATGAAAAATAAATTTATTTTCTACAAAGGATTTAATCATAGTGATAATGATTTAATTGAAAACCTAAAAACATTTAAAGACAAAGACGATACACTTGATTACATATCAGCGGATACATTAGATGCACCAGATAACTTTTTTATGGGAAGAGTAAGAAATAAAGATTGTGAAAAATATTCTTGGCCTAAAAATATTGATGACATAATAAGTTTAGGAAATTATGATTTAAAAGAGCTAGGAGACATGTTAGAAAACGAAATGCAAAAAAGCGATAATACATGCTTAAAAGGTATCATATATAATGAAATAGGAGAAATTGACCCATTAAGAGATAATGATGAATTAAGAGAATCTTTAAGTTATAATTCAGAAAATATATTTTATAGATTGTTAATTTCAAACTATAATCATAATAATTTAGATAATATAAACATGACTTACTCCATAATTATGTATAAACTTTTAGACGAAAAAGTAATAGCGCGAGCAAATAATGAAACACTTTACTATTACTTTAAAGACAATGAAATAATGATTTCAAATAATCTAGAATTAATAAAAAAATATTATGATGATGTAAAAGAATTAAAAAATCAAACTTTAACATATAGTTTTGATAAAATAAATATAACAAATAACAAGAAAAACGAGCAAGTAATAACAAATGACAAAACCATAAATGATATATTTAAAAAGATTAATAAATTTTTAGTTGAAATTACAGATGAAAGTGTAAGAAAAGAACTAGAAAAAAACATAATAGAATATCTATCATCAAATGAATCTAAAAAGAAGCTTGAAGATTATTTATCAAAAGAGCTAGATATAATTACACAAAAAGAAATACTAAAAAAAATAAGAGAAAGCTTAATAAATAATAATGAAGAAATAGAAAATAATATTAAAGATAAGATTGATGAAAAATTAGAAGAATATATGAGTAAAAAAAATCTACCAATGGTAAATGTTATAAAATTAAATGATAAAATTTTAGGAAAAACAAATGGTGAATATTACCATAAAAAATTTAAACAAATACTTGAAGAAGTAGAACTTGATGAACCAGTTATGTTAATAGGACCTGCAGGTAGTGGAAAAAACTATACAATCGAGCAAGTATCAAACGCTTTAGGAAAACACATGTACTATACTAACAATGCATCAAATGAATTTAAACTGACTGGATTTATTGATGCAGGTGGAACATATAGAGAAACAGAATTTTATAAAGCATATAAAAATGGTGGAATATTTTTTTTAGATGAGCTTGATGCATCAGATCCAAATGCATTAATTGTAATTAATTCTGCAATTGCAAATGGATATATGACATTTCCAAATGAAATAGTAGAAAAAAATAAAGACTTTAGAATGCTTGCAGCAGCAAACACATGGGGTGCCGGAGCAGACTTAGAATACATAGGACGAAATGCATTAGATGCTGCAACATTAGATAGATTTGATAACATATTCTTCGACTATGATACAACTTTGGAAAAAAATCTTTATCCAAATGATACTGTATTAAACTTTATGTGGTCATTCAGAAATGCAATTTATAAATCAAAAATACTTCATATTGTATCAACAAGAGGAATAGGAAAAGTATATAAAAAAGAAATAAATGGCTTTCCAGTAGATATTACTCTAGAATCAAACATAGTTAAAAATTTAGATCAGGATGATATAAATGTAATAATTGAAAATATGGAAAATATTGATGACAATAATAAATACTTTGATGGTCTAAAAAAATTGGAGCTGAAAAGATAATGTATAAGTATTATAAAAAAGATAACTTTAATATAATGGAGTATGATTTTGATTCAATTACAGAATTTATTAATTATTTGGATAATAATAAAACATCTAAATCATTTGAAGGAGAACATTTAGCAAGCTATAATGGAAATTATGAATTCACTAAAACAAGTTCTTTTGAAGAAGCAGAAAAATTATGCAAAAGTGGATATCATGAAGAATATGATAAATTAATTGAATTAAAACTCAAACTTGAAAAATATATAAGATTATCAAGAAAAAATGAAAAACAATTTAATGATTATATAGGCTATGCGCCAGATGTAAAAGCATATCTTGAAGGAAATCCTATGAATATGTTAAATAAAAAAAGAGAGCATAAAAAAAGAGTTAATATATATTATAATTCAGCAGTGTTAGGTGATATTACAAATAGTCAAATACTAAATAGAGGAGTAATAACATTAAATATTGTAGAAGCATTAGAAAAACTTAATTATTCTGTTAACCTCAATATATTTACAATGTCAGAAGAAAAAAATCAAATACACTATGCAAAATTTAATTTAAAAAGAGAAAATGAACGATTAAATATACAAAAATTATATTTTCCAATGTGTCATCCATCTTTCCACAGAAGACTTGTATTTAGACTTCGCGAAGAAACAAGTGATATAAGTAAAGACTGGATAAATGGATACGGAAGAACATCAAATGAAAAAATGATAAGAAAAATTTTAGATTTAAATGAAGATGATATCATTATATGTAGACCAGAAGAAATGAATGTATATGGAGATAACATCATAGAAGATGCTGACAATGCATTTAATCATATAAATAAACAGAAAGCAAAGAAATTGTAATATCATTTAAAAAATTAACAATATTTGTGTAAAAGATTTTTTAAAATAAAGATATATTTTTAATTTTAAACATTGCTTGTGGATAAAAACTTATATATAAATGCAAGTTGTATATAATAATAAAAGATGATAAAATAAATCTATATTTAAGCAAGGAGGAAGTAACGTGAGTCCATTTAAAATAGAATCAAAATTTAAGCCATCTGGAGATCAGCCTGAGGCTATAGAAAAACTAGTAGAAGGCTTAGAAGAAGGTAAAAAAGAACAAGTACTTTTAGGAGCAACTGGAACAGGTAAAACATTTACTATTGCAAATGTAATACAAAAATATGGTAAAAAAACTCTTGTACTTTCTCATAACAAAACTCTAGCAGGCCAGCTGTATTCAGAACTTAAAGAACTTTTTCCAAACAACCATGTATGCTACTTTGTTTCATACTATGATTACTACCAGCCAGAAGCATACGTTCCAACAACAGATACGTATATAGAAAAAGATTCATCAATAAACGATGAAATAGATGAATTAAGACATTATGCAACAAGCTGCCTTTTATCATACGATGATGTAATAGTAGTAGCATCCGTATCATGTATATATGGAATTGGTGAAATAGAAGAATATAAAAGTAAGATGTTAACACTTTCAGTAGGAGAAGAAACAAAAAGAGAAACTATTCTAAAAAAACTTGTTGAAATGTTATATGAAAGAAATGACCTAGACTTTAAACGTGGAACATTTAGAGTAAGAGGAGACGTTATAGAAATTATTCCAGTTAACCAAAATGAAACAGGATATAGAATAGAATTCTTTGGAGATGAAATAGATAGAATAAGTGAAATAGATGTTCTAACAGGAGTTGTTAAAGAAAATAAAAAAAGCATTTCAATATTCCCAGCATCACATTATGTAGTAAGTGATGAAAGTCTAAAAAAAGGAATAGAAAGAATAAAAAAGGAAGAAGAGGAGAGAATAAAATACTTTAAAGATAACAATAAACCACTAGAAGCCGAACGAATAGAGCAGCGTACAAACTATGATATAGAAATGCTAGAAGAAACTGGATTCTGTTCTGGAATTGAAAACTATTCAGCACCAATGGCAGGAAGAAAACCTGGAGAAACACCAACAACACTTATGGATTTCTTTGGAGATGATTACCTTTTAGTAGTAGATGAATCACACGTAACACTTCCACAAGTACATGCAATGTATAATGGAGATAGAGCTCGTAAAATGAATCTTGTTGAATATGGATTTAGACTTCCAAGTGCACTTGATAATAGACCACTAAAGTTTGAAGAATTTGAAAAAAAAGTTGATAAAGCAATATATATGTCTGCAACACCAGGCGATTATGAACTAGAGCGTACTGGCGGAGAGTATGTAGAGCAAATAATAAGACCAACAGGACTTCTTGATCCAACAATAGAAGTAAGAAAAACAGAAGGACAAATAGATGACTTAGTAGGAGAGATAAGAGATAGAATTGAAAAACATGAAAGAGTCTTAATAACAACACTTACAATACATATGTCAGAAGAGCTAACAGACTATTTAAAAGACTTAGACATAAAAGTTGCATATTTGCATTCTGAAGTAAAAACACTAGAGCGTCTTCAAATAATACATGATTTAAGAACTGGTAAATATGACTGTTTAGTTGGAATAAACCTTTTAAGAGAAGGACTTGATATTCCAGAAGTATCCTTAATTGCAATACTAGATGCAGATAAAGAAGGATTCTTAAGAAGTACAAGAAGTCTT
>ONQM01000066.1 GCA_900319955.1 uncultured Eubacteriales bacterium
AGCTTCTCCATTTTGTTTATATTCAATATAAGTCTTTTTATATGGATCATTAGTAGTAAAAGTAGTATAATATCCATCTTTATTAGATACTTTTTCTTGCCCTTTTCCAGAATAGTTTTCATTTGTATCTTGCTTTATAACACTATATCCATTGTCATTTTGAATAAATGGATTATTATTTATAATATTTGTTACTTTATCAGAAGTAGTTATATTTCTAATGAGAATGACTATTAAGACAATAAAAATAATAAATAGTATAATTTTCTTTATATTTAATTTTTTCTTGCGTTTTTTCTTCATAATATCCCTCCAAACTGTATTTAGTATAGCCTAATAGAAAGATAAGTGTTTTAAGAAAGACTTAACAAATTCTTAACATTTTCTTATTTATGATAGAATACAAGCAAGTAGAAAAGAGGAGATATATGAACATTTTAGTATTAGATGATGAAAAAGAAATAGCAGATCTAGTTGAAGTATATATGAAAAACGAAAATTATAATGTTTTCAAGTTTTATGATTCCAAAGCAGCAATAGAGTGTATAAATAATCAAAAATTAGATTTTGCAATATTAGATGTAATGATAAAAGAAGTTGATGGATTTGAAATTTGTAAACTGATAAGAGAAAAAGGGTTAAACTTTCCTATAATAATGCTTACTGCTAAAATTGAGAATAAGGATAAAATAGAAGGATTAACACTAGGAGCGGATGATTACATAACGAAACCATTTGATCCACTAGAACTTGTTGCTAGAGTAAAATCTGCATATAGGAGATATACAAAATATAATGATAAAATTGAAGAAAATATAATTGATATTGATGGACTAGAAATAAATCAAGATAAACATATATGTAAGTTGTATGATAAAGTGATTGGTTTTACACCTATAGAATTTGATATATTATTATATTTAGCACAGAAGAAAGGAAATGTTGTTAGCTCGGAAGAATTATTTGAAAAAGTATGGAAAGAAAAGTACCTAGAAAATAATAATACAGTTATGGTACATATAAGAAGGATAAGAGAAAAACTAAATGATGATAGCAAAAATCCTAAATTTATAAAAACTGTATGGGGAGTAGGATATAAAATTGAAAAGTAAGGATTTATTAAAACAGAAAATAATAACTTTTGGTGGTTTATTATTAAGATTTATTATAGCTTATGCTATAGCAGTTTTTATAATGGAAGTTTTTATAGATGGAATTTTAAATGATATAATAGCAAATGTAACTTATGATAAGGATGTTTCACTATATTATTGGTTTGTAACGCATAAAGCAGGTGTAATATTGGGGGCTGTAGCAATCATATTTTGTGCTATACTTTATAGATATATATCAAAAAGAGAGAACGATATGAATGAATTATATAATTCATTGGAAAAGATATTAGATGAAAATTCAACAAAAATAGAACTACCAAATTCATTATGGCAATATGCCGAAAAACTAAATACTATAAAATACCAATATGAATTAAACAAAAGTAAAGCTAAAGAAGCTGAACAAAAGAAAAATGATTTAATGATGTATATGGCTCACGATTTAAAAACACCACTTACATCAGTTATTGGATATTTATCATTATTAAATGAAGCGAATATACAAGATAAACAAGCAGAACAGAAGTATTTAAAAATTGCTTATGATAAATCTTTAAGATTGGAAGAACTTACAAACCAATTCTTTGAAATCACTAGATATAACTTAAATGATATGCCTATAAATAAAATAAATATTGATTTATCTATACTATTCGACCAGTTAATAGATGAATTTTATCCTATGCTAGAAGAACGAAAACTGAAATTAGAAGTAAATAAACCTAATACATTGATTTATAAAGCAGATGGAGATAAGCTAGCAAGAGCATTTGGGAATTTGCTAAAAAACGCAATTAGTTATAGTTATGAAAATACAATAATTACTGTAGATGTAATTGAAACAGAAAAAAATATAGAAATTATATTTAAAAATAAAGGTGTAACTATTCCAGAATATAAATTAGATAAGATTTTTGAACAGTTTTATAGAGCAGATGAATCCAGAGGAACAAATAATGGAGGGGCAGGATTAGGACTTGCAATTACTAAAGATATAATAGAATTGCACAATGGAACTATTGAAGCCAAGAGTGAAGATGAAGTGAT
>ONQM01000049.1 GCA_900319955.1 uncultured Eubacteriales bacterium
ACCATACTTTGTATTATAGTCTCTTCTTTCTATTAACATGCCTTTTTTCTCCATATCATTCATTTTTTCTTTTGTTATATAAAAGTAATTTACTCCTTCTTTTTCTCCTTCTCTTATAGGACGTGTTGTATAAAGAACAATATCAGAGATATCATAGTTTTCACTAGTATATTTATAAAATGTATCTTTACCAGAACTAGAAGGACCTATATAAAATATTATTTTTCCCATTTAAATCACCCTACTTACATAATTAATCTTTCAAAAGTCCAATAGGAACAACATATACTCCATCATCTCTTCTATAGGCTGAATTTAAATCTCCTACTATTACGCATAAAACTTTAGGTTTTTTTGATACATTCTTACTAAATTTTATTAAATTTTTAGCAGCATCATCAATTTGATTTGCACCAAGCTTTACCTCAAATGCACCAAAATCGCCATTTTTAAGTTCTATAATGTTATCTATTTCAAGACCATTTCCATCTCTATACTGATAAACTTTTCCATTAAGTGATTCAGCGTACACACATAAATCCCTGTAACACATACCTTCAAACATAAATCCAAGGGTATTTAAATCACTCTTTAATTTTGATGAAGACAAATTAAGGGTAGCACAAGCTAGAGATGGATCTATAAAATGTTTTTTTGGAGTATTTCTAATTCTTGCCTTAGATCTTATATTACTACTAAAAGCTTCTTGATCTTCAATAATAAATAATTCCTTTAATATTTCAATATAATCTTTAATAGTATCTCTATAAATATCAGAATTATCATTTTCTTTTATATCTTTTATTAAAGTCTCATTTGTAACTAATGTGCTTTCATTTCTTGCAAGTGAAGCAATAAGCTTTCTAATTTTGCTTACATCTCTTTCTTTATCTTCAACTTTATTTATATCATAAAGAAGAGTATTTTCTATATATGAACTTGCAACATCAATAACCTCTGATTCACTTTTACCTATATTCTCAGGCCAGCCTCCTCTTAATATTAAATAAATTATTTTATCAAGATTCATATTACTATTTGATATAACAGTTTTAAATTTTCCGTCAAATAAATTTTTTAATGACACCTCACCTGTTGAGTCACCAGATTCATAAAGTGACATTGGATACATTCTTATTCTTTTAATTCTACCAACACCAGAATGCATAAACTTATTTCTCACAGGTAAAACAGAGCCAGTTAAAATATATTTCCCACTAATTTTATCTTGATCTACCTTAAATCTTACTGCATCCCAAATTGCAGGTACTTCCAGCCATTCATCAATAAGTTCTGGATAATCTTCTTTAAACACATTTTCAGTGTTCATACGAGCAAGCTCTCTATTGTTAAAGTTTTGAGCAGGATCACCAACATAAAAAACACTATTTGCATGAGCTAAACTTGTCCAAGTCTTTCCACACCATTTTGGTCCTTCAATACAAATAGCCCCAAATGTTTTTAATTCTCTATCAATTGTTTTATCAATTAATCTTGGTAAATAATTATCTTTTTTTAAAGACATATTTCCACCTCAATATTAATATTTTAACATTATATAAGCCTTTTTTCAATATACAGCCCACATTTTGCAGAGAACTCAACCCACATTTTGCAATACTTTCAACCCACATTCTGCAGAAAAATTAATATAAAGAAAAACAAAGTTTTTAAATTTTACTTTGTATTTTCTAGTTACTAATAACTATATTCTTTATAATTGATTGACACTTATACCAATTCTATTTCCTATTTTTGTGGCATTTTATTCTTACTTTATATCAGTAACAGTATATCCTGCTTCTGCAACTTTAGTTTTTATTTCACTATCACTAATATCTTTTGATGATTCAATAACTGCATTTTTATTTTTCAGTGATACTTTTACTTTTGTTACACCATCTATCTTAGAAAGTGATTTATTAACGTGATTTGCACAGTTATCACACATCATACCTTCAATACTTACATTTTTCTTTATTTTTTTATTAAACATATTATTTCTCCTTTCCAAGTCTCAAACTATTTAAAACTACTGATAATGAAGACATTAGCATTGCTATACTACTAATAGTTGGAGACAAATTTATTTTGGTTAATCCACATGCAATTGGAATCATTAAAATATTATATAAAAATGCCCATACTAAATTTTCTTTTATTATTTTGTTAGTTTTATTACTTATATCAATCAATTTAATTATTTTATTTAGATTATTATCAAGAAGTATTACGTTTGCAGAGCTTTCTGCAACTGCAGTTGATTCTTTAAGACTTACTCCAACATCAGCTTCAGTAAGACTAGGCGCATCATTTATTCCATCACCAACCATCATTATTTTATGACTTTTCCTTAATTTCTTTATAAAGTCAATTTTATCTTTTGGCATAAGTGATGAGTAAATATCATCAATTGAAAGTTCTTTTCCAACAGATAATCCTGCATTATCATTATCTCCTGTTAACATTATAGTTTTAATATTTCTCTTTCTTAGCTTTTCTATAGTCTCTTTGCTTTCTTCTCTTATTTTATCTTTTACATAAATAGATGCAAGTATTTTATGATTTTGTACTAAATAAAATGATGCATCAGGATCTTTTTTTTCATCAGTATATGCTTCTATATATTTTTTAGATCCTAAATAATACTTATATTTACCTATTAAATAGCCTTCTAATCCATTAGAATATGATTTAAAATCTTTTACTTTTATATATTTATATTTATCAAAGCATCTTGCAAGAGGATGTGATGATAAATGTTCAAGTGATGATATTATTTCAAGTAAGTTTTCTTCACTTATATTTGAATAATTATTTATTTTATCAAGCGTTATTTTTCCTTCTGTAAGTGTTCCTGTCTTATCAAATAGTACTATGTCTACTTTATTTGAAAGTTCAAGTGGAATATTATTTCTTAAAAGTATTTTGTGTTTTAAAGATAAGCTATTAGCATTCATAAGTGCAAGTGGTGATGCTAGACCTAATGCACAAGGACACGCTACAACAAGAACTGATACAGAGCGTTCAAGTGATATAGATATATTATGTGTAATTATTAAATTTAATATAAATGTTATAATAGAAATAATAATTACAAGTTTAGTAAATATACTACTATATTTATTTGATTCTTTTTCAATTTCAGTTTTATTATTTGAACTATCCATAACCATATGAATTATTTCTGATATTGTACTTTTTGGTCCAATGTTTTCTGCTTTATATTCAATATAGTCATCTAAATTTATTTCACTTGCAAGTACATGACTTCCTTTTTTTATTTTTATAGGTTTGGACTCTCCTGTTACAAAGCTTGCGTCAATGTGGCTTATGCCTTTTGTAACTATTCCATCAACTGCAATACGTTCTCCTTTTTTAACAGAAAGTATATCACCTTTTTTAACTTCATCAATTGATACTTCTTTTATTTTACTATTTACAATTTTATATGCTTTAGGAGGAGTCATGGTAACCATTTCTTTTATAGCATCACGAGTTTTACTTCTTCCTTTATCCTCTATATATTCACCAAGTTTTACAAAATAAATTATAGTACATATTGATTCAAAATATGTATTCATACTTCCTAATATCATATCAAAAAATGAATATATAAAGTTTGCAAGTACTCCAATAAATACAAGTGAATCCATATTAGGATCTTTTATTTTTAAACTTTTAAATCCTACTTTTAAAGTATTTCTTCCATAATATATAAATAAACATGAGAATATAAATGTAATAATATTTATGATATTCATATTTATTTTTATAAACATTGATCCCATAGAAATAACTAAAACTATTATTAAAAGTATACCAAATATTTTTATTTCTTTTTTATTTTTGTTATTAGCTTCTAAATCTTTTTTTGGATCAAATACACCACCATAAGAGTATCCTGCTTCTTCTATATATTTTGCTATATCTTCTCTTTTTAAGGTATTATCATATGTTACAGAAAGAGTATTTAAAATAAGGTTAACAGATGCATCTATTACACCTTTTTTTCTTCCAACGTATTTCTCAACAGTATTTGAACATGCTGCACATGTCATGCCATTAACTACTAATATATCTTTATTCAAATTACCACCTTCTCATAGTTGAATTATAGTTTCCAAATTAGTTTCCTGTCAAGTATTCAATACACTTAATAATTCTTTCTTTTTCATTGTTAAAATGACCACCATTATTAAATTCAAAATATACTTTATTGTTTTCTTTTAAGAATTTATATATTTTTAAAGTTTCATCTTCTACTTTCTTTAAATCATTATTTTTACTAAATTTTTCTTTTTCTCCTAAAGATAAATAAAATGTTTTATCTTTATAATTATATTTTTCAAAATAAGAACTAAAATTTCTATACCAAAGGGAACCTGATACACTTCCAAATTTATTAAATAATTTACTTTTAGATGCTGTATAAAGTGAGAAAAGTCCTGAAAGACTATAACCAAAAAGAATATATGAAGATATTTTTATATTGTTTAATTTATTTAATACTTCTTTCATTATTTTATTTTCAAGTATGTTTAAATATCTATCAGCATTACCACTAAAGTTTTTGTATTTCCATGGTGTCATGTCACTATTCCAATCTATACTAGATACTTCAACGAACAAAAGTAATTAATAAATAAATTTATTAATCACTTAGAAGTCCTCACGGACTTCTTTTTCTACTTCACAGAACCCTAATGGTTTCTCCATAGACCA
>ONQM01000003.1 GCA_900319955.1 uncultured Eubacteriales bacterium
TTAAGAAAGCATTACTACTTTTATTAGTTACAGGTGTAGGATCATTTTTTGTTGGTTGTGGTGGATTATCTGTTTTAGAAGGTTCCGATGAATCGTCAGGCTTTGTTGGATTATCTGGTTTAGAAGGATTATCAGGTTGAACAGGTTGTGTTGAACCAACTTTTATAATTCCAGATGTAAAAGTTTTCTCCTCATCAGCAGTTAAATTACTATAATCAATCTCAGCACCAGTTACTTTGATAGTAGTCTCACAATTTTTTAATCCTTTAATAGTTACAGTTGCAACACTTGAAACAACATTATTAGAAAAAGTTGAAAAATTAGTTCCGTCAACGACAGATGCACCTTGAACACTTTGAATTGAAACACAAGATGAATCATTAGAAACAACTGAACCCATTCCACCAACAACACCTAAATTATCTTGTCCAGATCTAACAGATACAGTTAGTGTCGTTGTTCCACCAACATCAATTGTTGCTCCAGGAATAATCATTGACCCACCTGCTGCATTAGTAACAGAAGGTACTATTGCAACAAAGCCAATAACTAGAGCAAATAACAAATTACTTATTTTTTTCTTTCTCATAACTTAACTCCTATTCGAATATTTTCTTTTTTCCAAAGATATGATAAACAATTGCAACAGCATCAAGGTTATTAATTCTACCATTACTATCAACATCAGCTGCTTCAAGATAAGCACCATTAAGAGTGTTTTTCTTGAAAATATGGTATACAACTGTAACAGCATCAAGGTTATTAATTCTACCATTTCCATCTGTATCTCCTTTAATAACCAAACTGTCACTATCTTCAACATTACCATCAATAGTAAGCTTAACAATCATACCAGTTGCAAGTTTAGATGTAGAATCAAGTTTAACTGTATTATCTGCATTCCAAACACTTAAGTAGCTAGATGGATTATCAAGTTGTCTAATAGAACCACTAGTAGCATCACCTACTCTATTAACAGTATATTCCTTATTTATCAAATCATCAACAGTATCATTAATTTTTATTGTTTTTACAAGTTTCTTAGTATCGTCTATTTCATGACCATACAAATTAGAAGTAATCTTCTTATCTGGATCAGATTCTCTTACAACATCAATTTTGTATATTTTTTGATAATCTTCCCCAGCTTGAGGAGTAACTGTAATTTGAATTATATTAGAACCAGCAGAAAGTGGTGTCAAAGGGTATGTAATTGCAGATGTATTTGGTGCAGGATAATCAGTACCATTTACATTAATACTTGTTGTAGAATCAGCAACTTTGATAGTAGCAGTTATAATACTAACCGTTCTTCCAACATTAACAGTATAAGTTAAAGTATCTTTATCAAATACAAATGATCCTTTATCAAGAACAACATTGATATCAGAATTAGTTGAAGCATTCTTTTTATACTTAATTCTATAAGTTTTCGTACTCTTATTATCTTTAGCAACAACTTGAATATTTATAAAATGTTCACCATTTTCTCTTGGAATACTAACTACATTGCTATCCTGACTATTCATACCATCAAGACTATAAGTAATACTTGAAACAGTAGTCAAAGGTGTAGCAGTAATTTTAAGAGAAGTAGCATCAAAATCAACAGTTCCAATATCAAACTCAGCAAGTGATGACTCATCACCTGAATCAAAAGTAAATGGATAATTCTTTTCATTATTATCAGCAACAGTCAAATTACTAAGTCTAGCTTCAGGTGAAGCAGCAGGTTTTGCTCTTACAACCTTAACTGTATAACTATATGATGTTATTCCATCTTGTGCAAGAGTATCTATTTGTAAAGTATTTTCTCCCTCAACCAATGTATCGAAACTGTAAGTATAAACACCATTTTCATCAGGTCGTACTGCATTATTATTAACCTTTAAACTAGCATTCAAATCATCGAGTTTGAATGAGAATCTAGCATTTTCGACACTATTTTCAACATTTATATTATAAGATTGTTTAGTAGAACTAAATCCTATATCTTTTGAAGGCTTATCCATAACAAGACTAGATAAATAAGCATCATTTGAAAGAACTTTTTTATACTTTATAGTATAATCTCTAGTTTTTGTTTTACTTGCACTCGTAACTCTAACAATAATTGATTTTTCTCCACTTTCAAGAGGAAGTGTAACATTATTACATTTATATTCTATATTATCAAGGAAACAAGTAACAGTAGCTTTAGGATTTGTTGGATTAGCAGTAATATTAAATGCACTCTGAGAATACTCAACGTTATTCTTAAGTTCATACGTATCTGTTACACTATTAACAGAAAAAGCTGTCTTAAATGGTTGATCTGCAACACTAAGTGAAGTTAAACTTGTATCTTCTGATTTAGCAGATCTAATTGTAAATTTATAATCTTTCTTAATACCAGATTGACTAACACCACTTATAGTAACAACATTACAATCAATTCTTTGTTCATTATTATCACTGTCTGTATAAGTTAAATAGATATTTCCAGAATCATCTAGATGATAAGTATACGTATAATCACCATTAACAGTAGTAGTAGAAAGCTTTGGATGAGCATTAATCTTAAAATTATCAGAATTAATATTGATAATTAATGTATAAGTATCAGTATTTTCATTAAATGTAGTGCCAGACTCCAACGAAGCATTATTAAGATTAATCCTATCGATTAAAGCATTTGTTGATTTTGGTCTTCTTATATGTAAAACATACTCCTTATTTACAACACTAGTTCCATCTTCAGAAGTTACATAAATCTTATAAGTATTAGGATAAGAATTCTGATCACTTGTAACTAAATCTGTAATATCATCATCTTGAGTAACTTTTGCACCTAAAGAATCGTTAGATAATGTATAAGTAACATCACTCTTTGGTAAAGAAGTCTTATTCTCACCAACAGTAACATTGTAATCATAAACACCGTCTTGAATATTTATTATTTGAGCAGTAGTACCATTAGCATTCTTAACAGTAATATTATCAAGTTTAGCTATAGCATTCTTATTCTTTTTTACTGTAACATAATAAGAGTTAATTGTTCCATCTTGAGCTTGAATATTAATAGTAATTAAATTTTCACCAGTTGAAATTGGAATAGTTTGTCCTGTTATATTTGAAACAGTACCTGCTTCATTCTTAACAGTTGCAGTATAAGTAGCATCACTATCCTTAGGAGTAATAGTATATGAAATACTACCTATATCATAAGAAATAACAGAATCTAGTGTATATTTATTTTCTGAATCAAATTTATTAATATTATTACTTGAATCAATTATAGTATCATCGTTTATAATTAATGTTCCAAGTTCATTATAAGGTTTAGCCTTTCTCTTAATAGTTATAGTATATGGAAGTTGAGCAGTACCATTTTCCGCAGTAACAATAATCTTATAAACATTATCACTATTAGGAGTTAAAGAAACTTCCCTATCAGTTAGATTATTATTGCCTAAATCAGTATCATTAAATAAAAGACTAGATCTGTTATCATCTCTTTCGGCACTTATCTTTACCTTTTCAACATCACCATCAACAGTAATGGTATAACTATTATTAGCAGCATTCTTTACGAAATTAATTTTATCGGCATAATCATTACCTTTGTCATCAACTATTTTAATATTACTTAACAAATCATTAGAAGATTTTTCACGTGAAATTTTAAGTTTATAATGGTTAACAACAGTTGCATCTTCAGAAGTTACAGTCAAAATCTTCTCAGTAACAGAAGATGATGATGATGATGTATCAATAGTATATCTTCCATCTCCAGAAACAGTTGAATAACTATCAGTCTTTACACAATTTATTTTAAATGATTCAGCATCAACTGGAATTGTTACTTCATAAGTCATTGTATCACCAGAAGCTTCATCTGGAGTAAATGTATCCTTAATAAATGGCTTAGTTGGATTAAATGTGCCTATCTTTGTACCATTATCATCAACTATATCAATACTTGACAAAGTTGCAACTTTTGATTTTTCTCTAGTAACAGAAAGAATATAAGATTTTTTACTCGTACCATTTTCTGCAGTTACTTGGATACCAACATCATTCGCATCAGTTGTATAAAGATTCTGTGGATTAAATGACACGCTTGCAGGCTTATCATAATTAGTCTTAGGATCATTAACATTAACAATTAAATTACTTGTATCAATTTTTTGAACATTATTTGGTACAGTAACCTCATACTTCTTAGTAGAAGAATTATATTTTGCATCCCTTATATCGTCATCAGCAACTTTTATTTGAATTGACTTAATACCAGTATTATCATTTAAAGCTCTTTTAACGTGAATAACATATTTATTAACAACACTTGTATCTTGAGCAGTAACAGTAACAATAACTGAATTATCACCAGTTTTTAAATCAATAACCCCATCCCCACCTTTTGTAGCATACATACTTTCATCATAAGGTGTTTCTGACGGAACATCAGATAAAGTCGCAACAACAACAATTTGATTATCATTATATCCTAAATCATCAAGATAATAGTCATAAGTAGTACTCTCAGTTGAATTAGTAGGAGTAAAACCAGGAACAGTTTGTCCACCAACAGTTAAATCAGTTAAATTTGCATTTTTCTTTTTCTCTCTTGTAACATTTAAAGTATAGTAACTATATGTTTTATCTTCTGCAATAACATAAGCTCTAATAACATTTGTTTTATTAAACGTTAAATCAAAAGATTCGGATTCAGTATTTAAAGTACCAACTAATGTATCTTCATCAAAATTATCTGTGGCATTAACCAAATCAACTTTAGCTTTATCAGTATCACTCGCAGTTGCATTAACAGTAATATTTGAAACCTCTCCAGGAACACTAATATTATAAATATTTGTATTAGTATTAAATGCATTAGGAGTCATAGAAAGACCATCAATTGCATTTCCATGTTTATCTGTTATAATAATTGAACTTAATGACTTAATAGATGATTTAGCTCTTGTAACATTAACAGTATATGTAGCAATAGTACCATCTTCTGCAGTAACAAATAAAGTAATAACTTTTTTACTATCAGAAGCAGGCATATCATACTCTGTTCCATCCTCTACATCAATACTTGCAGCATCAGAAATTTTAGTAGTAACACTGAAACCAGTAGTAGAAACAGGAACTTCAATATCACAAGAATTGTCTTTATCCATAACACAAGTTCTTGCAGTTAAATCTCCAGTACTATCTTTTGGAGTTAGTGTAAGTAAGTCAATATTTGCCTTACTAGAACTCTTTCTAGTAATATAAACTGAATACTTATGCTCTACACCATTTGCAGATGTAACAGTAAATGAGTAAATATTATCTTGTTTAGTTTTTAAAACTAAAGTTTGAGTAACAGAAGAAGTAGCATCACTAGCCTTATCAAAAGTAATATCACTAGGAACAATACTTGTTGTATCATTTTCAACAGTCAAAGTATATTTAGTCTCATCAGTTGTAATCTCACTATCAT
The DNA here is from genome assembly GCA_900319955.1 of uncultured Eubacteriales bacterium. GTDB lineage: Bacteria > Bacillota_I > Bacilli_A > RF39 > UBA660 > UBA2730. The sequence goes on from ONQM01000003.1 coordinate 5,474, forward strand.
ATGTTGGAGTAAGACCCTTTACTTTTAAATTCTTAATAGAAAAATCAGAATTATATTTCTTACCAATATTTAATTTGTAATTTGTCTTTGTTGTACCATCATGAGCAGTAACAACAATAGGATAAGTATTATTACCAGAATCAATTGAAAAACTTCCAGTACCATCTATTGTTTCATGTTCTTCATTTTTTGTTGCATTAATAGTAATTTCATTAACTTCATATGGAAGGTCTTCACTAACTGTACAATTAATAGTACCATCAGTATCAGTAGTGCATTTAGTTAAATCAACATCAATAGTTTTAGCAGTTGAATCTTTACCATAACTTACAGAAAGAGTTTTTAATGAACTATCAGTAAAATATTTTTTCTTAACTGTTACATAATATGGGACAATTGCACCACTTTCTGGTTTTACGTTTATAGTAATTTCATTATCACCGAATTGTAAATCATTAGAAGCAGTTATAGAATCAATGCTTGCATAACCAGATGTAGTTGCAGCGTCAATAACAACACTAGTAACTTCAGGTTCAATAGAAACAGTATATCTATGTTCTTCACTACTAAATGTAGGTGATAAAGTATATTTAGTATTGCAAGAAGAATCACTACATACATTTAAACTCTTTAAAGTAGCATCTGTTGAAAAACTCTTTCTTGTATCAATAACATAAGTTTGTGTAGAACCATCTTCTGCAGTAACAGTTACTAAAACTTGTTTAGTAGAAATATCAAATTCTTTTGAATCGGTATTTAAAACTTTAGTACCTGTCTCACCATTTTTAGATATACTAACATAGGCCTTATCAGTATCATTTACAGTTGCAGTAACAGTAAACTTTTTAGCAAATTCATTATATTGTAATAAATAGTTTCCAGATGTAGTATCAATACCAAATGAATCTAAAGAAGGAACATCAGATACAGCATTTATTGATGAAAGTTTTGTATCATTAGACTTTCTATGAATTTTAATAGTATAAGTTTTTTTAGTAGTTTTATCCTCTGCAGTTACATCAATATTAAATGTATTATCCCCTACTTTAAGATTTTTCTTAATTGTAGAACTAATACCAGTAACAGTTGATTTTGAGTCTTCTGGAATAGCATTAATAAGAACTTGATTTACATTATTTTCAACAGTACCCATGTCATATTCAGTTACAGTCTTATCAAAAGATGTAGGAGGTGTAGAACTTCCATATGATGTAATATCATTACCATCAAGAATAATAGAACTCAAATAAGCATTAGTAGATGGATTCTCTCTTGATATATTAATTGTATAATTTTGAGATGTACACTTTGAACCAACCATTTGAGAAGAACTATAGTTACAATCTTCAGCATTAACTGTTAATGTTCTAGTATTAGGAGTATCTCCATAATTACCTAAATCAAAATTACCAGTTCCTGTAGTAATTTTAGCCTTTTCATGAGTTGGAGTAGCTTCAATACTAACATTATCTATCGCAAAAGGAACAGAACCAAAAGCAGTGAGTTTATCAGTTGTCCAAGTTTTATTTTCAGAATCTTTAAAAGAAAGTTCAGTATTATTATACTTATATTTAAGTTTACTTAGTGTTGTATCATTAGATAACCTCTGAATAGTAATATTGTAAGTTTTTGTTTTTCCAGATTCAGAGCTAACAGTAACAATAAAGACATTCGCACCAACATCTAGGCTATGTTCACCAAGCTGACTACCATCAGTTAGAATTGTTGCTTTACTGTCATGAGCAGTAGCATCTAAGTCTATTTTAGAAACAGAATAAGGCACATATATATGATAATTTAACGTTTCACTTCCAGACACAAACGCAGGATAAAAATAATCAACATTATTATTTTTAGCAGTTAAAGTACCCAAAGTATTATCAGTTGAAAGTGGAGAAGTACCATCAGTTGTAAAAGAAATTCCAGTAGCATCACTATACACAAAAGAACCCAGTGAATCTCCATCAGGATTGCTAAGGTCAGCTTCAGCAGGCTTTTCAGGACCAGTTATTGAAACAGTTCCACTAGCATTATCATTTAATTTCATAAAGAAATAACCAGCGACAAAATCTTTATCAAATAAATCTCCATTATTATTATTATCAGTCAGCATAAATCTAAGTTGATGAGACGAACTAACAACATTACTATTATACGCCCATGCAGGATCATTGTCAGTAGGAAGTACAGAAGTAGGGTTAAATATATTACTATTGCTATATAAATTAGTTCCTCTAAGTCCAGGAGTCCAAACACTACTATCGTAATGATAAGATAAATTATATGAGTTGACCTCTACTGTATCTCCAAGATGATAATTTATAGTAAAAAGCATCAAAGAGCCAGGATCAACCTTTGAACCAGCATCTCTTTTATAAGTAGTCCTAAAACTATCAGTATTATTAACATAAGCCTTTAAACAATTCTCATAGTTTTTTGTATCATCTGTATCATTATATGTAGTCTTATCACAATAATAAGCATCCAAACTAAAAGAATGATCTTTAGCCTGTGCAGTTAAAGGCATCATAAAAAAGAAGACACCTATTATAAATAAAGCTGACACAAAATTTCTTTTTTTCATATTTTACAACCTCTATTCTCCTACCTTATCCTGGTACTATATATTTACATCAATTATATCAAAATAAAAAGTATCTTACAAGAATTTACACAAAACTTTATAAAATACTTTACAAGAAAAATTATTTAATATAATCAAAATAATTTTAATACTTAATTTTTTTATTCTAAAATCATCAATTTTTTTCCTAATGTCCGAATTCTCAGTTTTTTTTATATACAAAACATCCAAATTCTTCATATTTTAGAAAGAATATGCAAGTTTTTCCCACGACTTTTAATATTTATATACTTTTGATGAATTTTCAGTAATTCTACTATTTTATTTTAAAATAGTCAATAGTACTATTTTAAATTAGTCAAAGGAAACATCTTAAATTAGCCAAATATATTATTTTAAAATAACCAAAAAAAGAAAACTATCTCTAGCTTTCTATTAAACTATTAAATTTAAATAAAATGTAAGCTTTAAATTTGTTAAAATCTAAACTTTATTATATTTATTGATATAAAAAAGCAAGATGAAATATTCCATTCATTCTTGCTTTTATGATATTATGGTACATTAAAGATTAACTACTAGCATCTTGAGCTGTTTTCTTCTTCAAAACATCTGTGCCTAAGCTAGATATCTTTCCTAAAATATAATTTCTTACCTTATTTACATCAGAAACAACAATCCTATCATCACAGTTAACATCAGCAGCTAACTCTTCATATGTATCTAGATTTACTTTTCCCAAAATATCATTTCTTATCTTATTAACATCTGAAACAACTACTCTGCCATCTCCATTAATATCACCCATTAAAACAAGAGTTAATTGATCATATACTTTGCCACTCATTTCAAGCTTAATAACTTGTTTAGTGGCAACAACATCATCATCAGATAATAAATCACCAGATGCAGAATAAACATGCATATAATCTTTGTATTGAGCATAATCCTTTATATTGCTTAAGAATTCTGAAATCGTAGTACCTGCATCAAATCCAGCAATGTATTCTTTAGAATCAGTATTACCATTAGTATCATTATCAATATAATAAACATCAGATGCAATTTCTGGAAGAATAACAGTTACCTTTATAGTCTTCGTAATATTAGAATTTCTAGTTGATGTAATAGTAAGATTAGCCTCACCTAAAGCAATTGTTTTAATCTTACCATCACTTGAAACAGTAAATATGCTTGAATCAGATGATGAATAAGAAAGTTCTTTATAATCTGTATTTTCAGGAAGATAAGTAACATCAACTTGATAATCATTATCATCATTAGTTGAATCACGTAAAGGAATTATTAGTTCACTAGAAACTGAAATACCCTTAATATCAATTTTTCTATAAACATTTATCTTAATAGTATCAGTATTAAGCCCATCCTCAGCAGTTGCAGTTATATAAACTATATTATTACCAGGAGATAAACTTACGTTCCTATTTCCAATAACAGTTGCATTAGGATCTTCAGTTGTAACATTATAATTGATAGTAGAAACTTCTCCTTCAACAGTCATAGAATACTCTTTTGTATTTGGATCAAAAGAAGGTGTAAGAGAACCTCTATCAGGAACTACGTTAGTAATATTGGCATTATGAGATGCTTCTCTAACAATCTTAAACTTATATGTATTAACAATACCACTTTGAGAAGTTATTGTAACAAGTTTAGTAAATGTACCAACTGAAATATTATTAATAACATCAAGTCCTTTTTGAGTAGCTCCTTGTGAATAAGTACCAGTTAATTTAATTGTCTTAGTACCAGTTGGAACATTAATTGTATACTCATTTACATCAGGATCAAAGGATGGTGTCACAGTACCAGAAGATGGTATTAAAGTTAAAAGTTTATTATCATCAGAAACTTGTCTAGTAATCTTTAACCTATAAACTCTTTCGGCATTAGTATTACTAATTACTTTAAAGTAGAAATAATTATCTCTATAAGCAAGATTTACGCTTTCATAACCAGTTGTATCAACATAATCTCCATCACCATTTTTAAACTTCAAAGTAGAATTTTCAACTTCTTTTGCAGCCTTTATATCAACTTTAGCAACTGAATTAGGAACAGTTAAAGTATAAGACTGAACTGATTTATCAAAAGCAGGACTAATAGTCTGTCCTTGAACAGATAAATCACTAAGATAGTTATCAGACTTTTCTTGTCTTATTACATCAACATTATATATATCACCAACTACCCCATTAAGAAGTACTTCAATTTGAACCGAATTGTGACCAACTACAAAATTCTCATTTCCAGCAATCTTAACTTCTGCTGTAGCATCATGTGTCTTATAAATAAACGTTGCATTAGTATACTCATATGGTATTGAAACAACATAACCCTTAATAGCAGGTGCAAACTTAGGAGTAAGTTCACCTTCAACTACTTGTAAATCATCAAGTTGTAATTTTGATGCTTCATCATCTAATCTTACAACATTAATATTATAAGAATTAGTAGTTCCATTCTGAGCAGTAACAGTAATAGAAAATTTATTATTACCAACATTAAGTGCAGTATTTTTAACATTACCTGAAACAATTGCATACTGACTTTCTGCAACACCAGTTAAGCTAATCATGTCAACACTATTTTCAACAGTAACTGTATAATCATTAACAGTCTTATCAAATGAAGGAACTAAAGTACCATTATTAGTAGTTAAGGATTTCAAATAATTATTCGAATCTTTTCTTCTAACGATATTAACTGTATATGTTCTAGTAACAAGTCCAGACTCTGACGTTACAACAAGTTTAACAGTCTTCATGTCACTATCAAGAGTATAAACACCATTTCCAGTTAATTTGCTTGAAGTATCTTCCCTAACACCTAACACTTGAACTTTTTGAGTATCCTGATCAACGTATAATGTATACTGATATGTACTTTTATCAAAATTCCATTCATCCTCATCATGTTCTGGGAAAGTATAAATATTTGATAAATAAGCATTGTCGGATTTTTTTCTTGTAACATTAAATGTATATTCTAAATGAGTTGTACCATCAGCAGCAGTAGTTGTAATAAGAACTGTATTATCACCTGTCTTAAGTTTTAAATTACCAGTTATCTTATAAGTAGTATCAGGATTAACCATTGTTATTTCAGAAATCTTTAACTTCTTAACAGTATTATCAACTGAAATATTATAAGTGAAATTATTTTTATCAAACGAAGGTGCTATAGTACCATGATCAAATTTCAAAGACTTAATTCTTGCATCACTTGAACCAGATTTATATATATCAATCTTATAATTTCTTACAAGTCCTTCATCATTTGAAACTCTTACAATAAACGTATTTCTACCATTTGCAAGTGAAAGTAAAGTCTGTGGATCAGAAAGTTTAGAATTTAAATTAACAGAAGAACCTGGATCATTCAAATTATAAACAGAAATAGAAGCATAAGAGCTTTCTGGTAAAACATGTAACACTACTCTACTCTGTGAAGCATCAACGGTAACACTATAATTAAGATTAGCTGAACTAAATGCTTGATCAAAATCATAATCTTCAATATACATATTCTTTAAATAGTTGCTAGATTTTGGTCTATCAGTTCTTGTAACAGTAATAACATAATCAGTGTATGTTTCATCTTCCGCATAAACTCTTACAGTAACATCCTTTGGAACACCAACTTCAAGTTCAGTATCGTTATTTAAAACTTCTGCCCTTTCTGTTTTGTCGTCAGTAAATGTATACTTAGGAGTTACTTTAGTAAATTCGTAAGGAATAGAAACACTATACTTAGTATTATCCTTACTGAATTCTGGAGAAAGAACACCTTCTTCAACTTCTAGATTATCAAGAGTACTCACATTACTCTTATCTCTACTAATATGAATTGTATAAACTTTAGTTGAATCTTCTGATGATTCTTTAGAAGGATCATCATACTTAACAGTAATTAGAATATCATTATTGCCAGTTTTTAAATCATACATTTCAAAACCAGTAACAGTATCAGCATCCTCTTCCAAAGTACCAGTAATATCAACCTTATCAATATCGTTTGAAACATTTATATAATATTCTGTCTTATCCTTATCAAATGAATCCATCAAATCTGCACTTTCATATTCAGTAACAGTATTAACATGAAGTGAAGATAAATTAAGATTATAATCTCTATTTACCGTTACAGTGTAAACTTTAGTATCACCATTTTCTGCAGTTACAGTTATAGGAATACTAGTAGTACCATAATCAACAGAATAAGTACTAGCACCACTAACACTTGCAAAGCCACTCTCAGTTTGTACATGGAAAGTAATATTATTTATATATTTATCAAGACTAACACTATAACTATTTTTATCTTTATCAAATGTTGGAGTAATAGTATCAGTGATAGTTTCTCCATCTTTAACACTAGTTGCCGTTAAAGATGATAAATAATTGTTTTTACTAGGTTCCTTTGTAACATGAATCTTATAAGTTTTACCTCTTGTTTTATCAGCAGATATAACAATAATAGAAACAATATTTTCTCCAGTTACAAAATTACTATTTCCATTTACATAAACAGTGCTATCACTACTTTCAGGAACATAAACAATAGGAATAGAAGTAGTATCAGCATCGACTGTTAAATAATAATCCGTAACTTTCTTATCAAATGTTGGAGTAAGAACTTTACCAGTTACATATAGATTTTCCAAATTGACATTATCAGAAGTGCTTCTAATAATATTTATTGTATAAGTCCTAGATTCACCTTCATCATTAGGTTTTACAACTAAATTAATAGTATTAACACCAACATTTAAGTTATAATCACCATTACCATCAACTGTAGCAAAGAATTTACCATTACCATCAGAAGCAGATGGAATACTATCAATTTTAACTTTACTTACTTCACTAGGAACATTCAAAACATAATCAAATTTATATTTAGAAAAATCTTGAAGTAAGTTTCCAGAATCACCTGATGAAATAGTAATTGAATTCAATAAATTAGAATAATTCATGAATCTATAAGCATGTATTAAATAATCCTTTTCTTCACATCCATATCTAGATTTAGTTTCAGAAAAACATGTTTCAGAATATGTATGAACAATAATATTATTTTGACCATAATAAAGTACTTGTGCCCCATCAAGTGAATAAGATTCTCCTTCATCTTTTTTTTCTATATCAAGAGTATATTTACCACTTTCAAGATTAGAAAATTCAGTTGAATACTCATAAGTGTTTTCATTATAATTATCAAGGTCTTTTTCAGGCGTTTTAAATGAAATTTTCTTTAAATTAGCATCGTGACTAGGTTCTCTAGTAACATGAATAATGTAATCTCGTGTCTCACCAAGAGAATTGTGAACCCTAATTGTTACATCATTAACACCAGTCTTGAAATTCTCATTATTTAAAATATCATAGTTCTGAAATTTATTTTTCGTAGTAACCTCAATATTTAAATGTTCAACACCAAAAGGAACAGTATAATTATATTCTAAATTATCACTACTAAATGTTTTATCAAGTGTACATATTCCATCACAATCAAATGAATTTGCAATTGAAACTTTTATACCATCTAAACCTAAATCTCTTGTCTTAGTCTGTTTAACTTCAAAAGTATAAGTTTTAACGTCACCATTTTCTGCAGTTACTGGTATAGTATATTTTTTTCCAAGCTGCATTGTAATAGGAAGTTCAGTCGAATAATAAGCTGTATCTCTCTTTAAAGTTATTGACTCTAAATTAGCAGAAGTTTCATCATCAAAAATACCATAAGTAATAGTTGGTGAAACAACATTATTATCAGCGTCCGTTATATCATAACTTACACCATCAATAGTATAAGATGCAATTCTATTATCAGTATCTAAAATATGTTGAACATTAATTAAATACGTTGAAGTAGAAACACCATCAGCAGCAGTAACTGTAATAATATATGAGTTATCATTACTTTCAAAATTTAATTGCGTATCTGATGGAAAACTAACAGTAGATTCAGGATCCATAAGCTCATAAGACAAATCACTTCTGCCCAAAGTAGTTTTAGTTTTTGGAACTCTTAAAGTATAAACTTTAGTATCTGGATCAAACTCTCCAGAATCATATTTGTAATCTCCAAATGTAAGAGATTTTAATCTCGATTCAGTTCCTTTTGCTCTTGTAATATTTAAAACATATTCACTTACATTACCATTTTCTGCAGTTACATAAATACTACATTTATTAGTTGATAATTGTTTTAAATTACAAGCAGGCATTGTAACATATGCAGCCTCATCCATTTTAGTATAACTGAAATCATCAAGAGTAAGAGTCTTAACATCAGTTGGAACATTTATATCATAACTAAATACATCCTTATCAAACTTAGGGAATGTAAGTTCACTACTAACAAAACTCAAAGATTTTAGTCTTGATTCAGAAGAAAGTTTTCTACTTGCATTAACAACATAAGTTTTCTGTGAACCATTTTTAGCAGTTACAACAATCTCTACTTTCTTATATGACTCACCTATCGCATATGTAAAGGTTGTATTACCATTAACAACAGTTGAATTTACTGATTCAGGAATAGCAGCAATAGTAAATGATTTAGTACCATCAGGGAATCCAATATCATATGACAAAGTATCTTTATCAAATATTGGACTATACATACCACTCTTTATAGTACCATTATTATTATAAGTAATTTGTAATGATGCTAAATTATTATTAGTATAATCAATAGTTTCAACATTAACATTATAAGTATCCGTTGTTGTTCCATCTTCTGAAAGAGTTGTAATAACAATCTTTCTAGTAGAATCCTTACTATAAAGAGGTATTGTTATATCACCATTAAATTCACGAACTGCATCGCTAATTGTTTCTGTATCATTTACCTTAATACTAGAAATCTTTGCAGTATCCATAAGAGTTTTAGCATGCATAGTAAGTTTATCAAGCGAATTTTCTACATAAATTGTATAATTTTTTGTTGCAGAATCAAAAGAAGGAGATAAATCATAATTAGTAAAACTCAATTCTTTTAATCTAGGATCAGTGTTAATAACTTTAGTAACATCAATACTATATTCTTGTTCAGATTCCCCATCTTCTGCAGTAACTGTTATAGTAACTGTCTTTGTCTCATTATTAACAAAATCACTATTATTTTCAATATCATAAGATGCCCAACTATCTTGAAGTTCCATATTACTTAAATCTAAATATGTCTCATCAGTTGTAGTAGCATAAACAAACTGATTAGGATCAAAATTAGGAATAACAGAATAATATGTATAATTTAAATTTTTAATCAAAGCGTTATTGCTAGGAGTTCTATGAATATTAATTGTATAGTCTTTTGTAACATTTCTATCTTCAGCATAACCCCTAATTATATAAGTAATATCTTCACTTTGTCCTTTAATAAAGTCATGTGAACCTGTTACAATTGTTCCATTAGAATCAAGAATATCATAGCGAGCATATTCTGAATCTTCAACAGTTGCTGATAAACTAATGCTATGAGCAGATGTATTAACCTCATAAGTAGTCGTATCCTTATCAAATAAAGGTTCAAGCTCTCCGCCATTTACTGTTATACTAGATAAATTAGGATTCTTATTTAAAATTCTAGTAACATTAATAGTATATGTCTTAGTGCTCTTATCTTCAGCAGTTACAACAACTTTGAAAATATTATCTCCAACATTAAGGTTAGAAACCAAAAGTGAATTATCAGAAAGAACATTTCCATCATTATCAGTAATCTTGTAAGATGCATATTCTTGATTAACTAAAGGAGTTATCGTAACAACACTTGAATGCGTTGAGCTTGTGTACTCTGTAACATCACTACTAAATTTTGGATTAATGCCCGTTGAAACATTTAAACTACTCAAAGTATTATCCGTAGACAAATGTCTATTAACACTAATTGTATAAACCTTTTGAGTGCCAGTTTCAGCAGTTACAGTTATATTAATTGTATTAGAGCCAACATCTAAATCAGTTTTAGAAATAGAAACAGTTGAATATTTACTAGTAGGAACTGCTGTTATAGAAAGGCTATGCTTATCAGTATCAGGAAGTGTATACTCGCTTGTATCCTTATTATATGCTGGATTAAGTTCTAATCCATTAACTTCAAGAACACTTAAAGTAGCATCATCAGATTTTGTTCTATTAATAGTAATATTATAAGTATGTGTAGAACCATCTTCAGCAGTTACAACAATTGATCTCTTAAATGGATTAGTATCAAGCATATTAATATTTTCAACATAACTAGAAGAACCATTAATATATGATCTATGTTCAGCATTACTAATTGCAACAAGTTGTAAATCAGTCTCATCAACACCAACATTTAAAGTATAATCATCATACTCTGGATTAAATGCTGGAGTTAAGATATAACTTTCTTGTCCACGATTTACTTTTAAAGATAATAAATTGTTATCATTATATGCAGTACGAACAATATAAAGTACATAATCATTATATGAACCATCTTCAGCTGTTGCCCTTACAACAATTATATTTTTACCTGCACTCAAAGTCGTTGACCCAGACGCAATACCATAATGAGTTGTTTCAACTTCAGGTGTTGCTTCAACTGTAATAATTTTAGAATCAGCACCAGTATAAATATAATATTCAAATTTATTTTTATCGAAAGTTTCAGTCAAGTTTAAATAATTATCTTCATTATTCTTAACTTTAAGATCAGATAAAAATGCGTTGCTATTGGCAGCCCTCATAATATTAACAGTATAAGTTAAATTACTACCATCTTGAGCAGTTACAACAATATTGTGAATATTAGAACCAACATTTAAGTCATATTCTCCATCGCCAGTAAGAGTAGCAAATTCTGTATTTTCAACACTTGCTCCAATCCTTACTTTTTTAACATCATTATCAACTTTAACAGTATATGATGTAACACCTTTTGAAAAACTTGGAGTTAAATCTTCAACTATAGCACTATCTCCAGTAATATTTGTAACAGTAAGAGCACTTAAGAAAGCATTATCACTCTTTAATCTAGTAACATGAATTGTATATTTCTTTTGCTTTCCATTTTGAGCAGTAACAGTAACAACAACATCATTAAAGCCATCGTAAGAAAGTTCTTCAGTATTATCAATATTAACAGTTGCAGCAATATCATCAGGAATTGCTTCAACATCAATCTTTGAAGTTGAATTTGAAACACTAACATAATAATCAGTAACATCATAAGAATAATTTAAATCAGTTTCAGGATTAGTAATCTTAAGTGATTTAAGATCAGCATCACCAGTCATATCTCTTGTAATATTATACTTATAACTTGACTTATTAACTTTATCTTCAGCTGTCACAACTACCTCTTTCTTATTAAGTCCTCTATCAAGATCATAGATACCATCACCAGTAACATTTTGGAAATAATGAGCTTTATCAACAGTCAAATTGATTTGTCTTATTTGATATGGAACTGTTATATTATATTCTCCAGTTTCTTTATCAAATATATACTTACAATAATCACCATTAACATCATACTCATTATTGTTACAATAAACACTTAACATACCATCAACTGCAATCGTATTAGGATAAGGATTATGATCAACAGGCCTATGTACATGTAAAGTATAAACTCTAACACTTCCAGCTTCACTAGTAACAGTAAATGTAACATCAGTGTCACCAGCTTCAAAAATATAATTACCATTTCCGGCAACAGAAGCTGTATCACTTGCAGGAACACCCTCCAAATTAACATGCGTATCTTTAGATTCTAATTGAAGGTCGTATTCAAATGTATTATAATCCCAATTTTCAGGAGTAATGGTACCCTTGTCAGAAACAATACCAGCAAGATAATCATTTTCACTTGGTTGATAAGGAATAGAAACTTTAACATAACCATCTCCAGCATGACCAGTTTCAACACCTTTACCATTAACAGTAGAAAATTGTTGAGTTCCAGCTAAAGTACTTGCATCAGTAAGTTCATAGTCTTTTGGAACAAGCCATCTATTACCAGAGAAATCATCTGAAAAATCATCGGTAACTAGTGAATAAGTATCCTTTGTAAATACAAATCCAGATCCACCGCCACCTCCAGATGACCAACCGCCTGTAGCACCAGATCCACCACCGTAGAAGCCGCCTCCGCCGCCTCCACCATAGTAGCCGCCTCCTGAATTAGAAGCATTAGCACCATAAGCAAATTTTCCATTAGCACCTCTATGAGAACCATAAATACCATAAACACCGCCAGATGTTTGAGTAGCACCACCAGCACTAGTACCACATGAACCTTGACCAGTACGGCCAACACCATTAAGTCCACCACCGGCACCACCTGCAGCACATCCATCACTTCCGTGACCGCCGCCGCCACCAGCGATTAATATTCTATTATAAAGAGTATTTTGATCATATCTAATGTCTGATGCACCACCACCATAACCAGCAAGTGAAGTACCACCACCATTAAATCCACCATTATCTCCAGAACCACCTGGACATAAGTATAACTTTGTACCTTTAGCAAGATATACAGAACCTTTTGAGTAGCCACCTAGACCACCATTACGTCCTCCTTGTGCTCCCCAAGCCTCTAATAAATAAACATGATCATAAGGAGCAACCCAAGTAGTACAAGAACCATTATAACTTGCAACTTCTTCATAACCAGCAATAGAAATTCTTGTTACATTAAATACATATAAAGTATCATCAACATGTGGTTCATGAACCTTAACAGTTATTGTATAATGATCATTTCTTATATAGCCATCTCCCTCTACTTTAGCAGTAGCCTCTCCATCATAAAATTCAGGAATAAGAGTAGCAGCAGCTATATAACTTTCAAGTTCAATATTGTAAAAAGTCTTTCCATCTTCCATCTTATAATCAAAAGCTTTACCAGAACCAGAAGTCAAAGTAATTTTCTTTAATTTAGATGAATGAGGATAAGTAACATGAATTGTATAAGTCTTTGTACTAGTATTTAACTCATTAGTAACTTTGACAACTAAATAATAATCATTCTTTTTAACCTTAACATGAGCCTTACTAACAGCATGATCAGTTTCAACATTAAATAATTTATCAGGATTATCTTTTTCATATATTTCAATCTTTTGATCAGCAGATCCTTTGTCAATATTTAAATCATATTCATCTCCAGTATAAGGAAGATTAGCAGAATAATTGTAATTACCAGATGAAAAATCAGTACCACCATAACTTGAGAATGATTTACCATCAATCTTTAAATCATTTAAAGAATCAATATCATTAGCTTCCCTATTAATATTATAAGTAAATACATCAATAGCACCATTAACATAAGTAATAGAAACTGGATAGGCATTATCTCCTACATGAATCTCATGTTTACCATCACCAGAATATTTAAGTACAGATTCATCATCAGTAGTATCAACTGAAAATTCAACAATTGAAGAAGTTTTATCAACAGTACCATTATAAGATTTTGTATCATAATCGAATTCATGATCTAAAGTGACATTATCACTAACATTAATTTTATATTTATAAGAAAGGGTAAAATTAATTCTAATATATCCATCTCCAGCATTACCTGTCATAGTTGAAGTACCATCATGAGTTGGCATAGCTGAATAACCATTTATAATAATAGGATCAGTCATATAGTGAAGTTTAGATACCTCATATCCTTCAGGTGCATACTGCGAATAAGCGCTGCACCAAACATATGAAGAACCACCACCTGCACCATCATCATCATCACCACTGTAATCAGGATAGTTATAACCACCACCATACCAGCCACCACCACCGGCTGATATATAAGTGCCAGCAGTAGTAAATGCATTAGCACCATATCCAAATGAACCACCATCGCCAGCACCAGACATAGTTCCAGGATTACCAGGATTACCACAACCAGCACCATTTCCAATAGAGTCTCCCGGACCACCAGTACCGCGTGCACCGGCAGCACCACCGCCACCAGCAACTAATATTCTATTATAAAGTGATGTTCCACCAATTCTAACATCTGATGCACCACCACCATAGATATTTACAGGAATAACAAGATTTTGGTTTCCATCTCGGTATGAATATGGCTTGCCACCACCATTCCAGCCTTGACCAGTAGAACCATTACAACCAACATATAAATAAATTGTTTGTCCTGCAGATAAGAATGTTTTTCCACTTGCATAGGAACCATTTCCACCAGCAGGACCACGATTTCCACCTTGTGCACCCCATGCTTCTATTGTATAAATTCCAGAAGCAGGAGCAACAAAATATTGAACATCATGAGTACAAGTAAAGCCATAACTTCCGGTTGTATCTTTTTGCCAGTAATAACTAGGTTTATGGAAAGTAATTGTATATTTATTTTCAACACCCGTAATATTATTTGTTACAGTAAATGTATAAACATATTCTTTTAAATCACTGCTTGATATGTCATAATCACCTGTGTGACTTTCAGATAATGAATATCCAGCATTAATTGCAACATTAACACGTATAGACTTAGTAGTTTCAGGTATAGTTAAAATATAATCATGTTTTGTATAATCAAAATCAATAGGAATATCTCCACCATTTATACTAATTGTATTAATACCATTTAAAAGTTTTGGAGTAAGTCTTATATAACCATTTCCAGATTGACCAACTTCATTTCCACCAGCAGGATTTTTAAAAGTTTCCCATCCACCATGGATAAAACCATTTGTCATATAATACTTACTAGAAACAGCATAATCAGATGGTGCAGATGAAGAATTAGCCTCTGACCAAATCCAGCCAGAACCGCCTCCACCACCAGAATCATCATCGCCAGAGCCATCAGGTGAAGCATGACCGCCGCCATACCAACCGCCGCCACCAGGACCGCCGTAGCCACCAGCATATAAAATTTCATTTCCACCAGTAAGCCAAGTACCATTTGCATAACCACCAGCAGTTAAAGTTCCAGGCTGACCGCCACTACCACAGCCACCGCTACCAGCGCCACCATTTCCAGCACCACCGACACCTCTTGCACCAGCACCAGCACCACCTCCGGCAACTAAAATTCTATTATTAAGTGTATTACCACCAATTCTAACGTCAGAAGAACCACCACCATAAACATTTGTAGGTGCAGTATAAAATCCACCATTAGTATAATAATAGTAGCAGTGTCCACCACCATTCCATCCTTTTTCACGTCCATTGTAAACAGTTGTTCCAGCACCACCAACATAAAGATATAATTTATCCCCCTGTGAAAAATCAACATCGGCAACTGTATACCCGCCTTTTCCACCTGCAGGACCACGATTTGCACCTTCAGCTCCCCAAGCTTCAACTGTCCAAGTACCAGTTGATGGAATATAAAATTCCTGATATTGACCGGTATATGGAATATCATAATAAACACTATTACCATCTTGAACAAGATAATGATTTACTTGATTTATTGTAACTGTATATACACGAGTTAAACCAGTTGCAATATGAGTAACTGTAATTGTTTCAGTACCAGTATTAGATGAAACATCAAGGTTTTTTTGAGAATAAGAAATAACATATCCTTCTTTTGGAGTAACATTAAAATTTACTGAAGAAACATTATTATCCACAGTAATTGTATAACTATATATGTCTTTATCATAATTAATATTAACTTTTCCACTATTTAATTTAATACTATCAATTCCATCTGGTGAAATTGTAGTAATTCTTGCTTTTCCATCTCCAGATTGAACGCCAGAAGAATAAGAAAAATCAGTCATTTGAAGACGTGTAGGTACAGTATAACCATTAGGCACATTAGAAGTAGTTCCTTCATTCCAAACAAATGAAGAGCCACCTCCGCCACCTTTATCATCATCGCCAGAGCCATCTGGATCAGCACCGCCACCGCCATACCAGCCGCCGCCTCCGGCACCACCGTAACCACCGGCCCAGTTAGCACCATCGCCGCCTTTTCCAAATTCACCACGAAGACCTCCAGCACCAGAGATAGAAGCACCGCCGCCACCAGAACCATAGCCTCCGCAAGTACCGCCACCATTTAAACCACCGGCACCTCCACAATATCCATCAGCACCATCAGTACCGCCACCTCCAGCAACAATAATACGTGAATAAAGTGAGTCTGTATCAAATCTAATATCAGTAGCACCACCACCATATTGGTTCCAAACTCCACGACTTCCGCCACCATTAAAACCTTTATGATTGTTTCCATCTCCGCCAACATAAACAAAGAAGTGATCACCTTTTTTAGCATAAACATAACCCTTAGTATAACCACCATGACCAGAATTATCACCGCCACGGTATCCACCTTGAGCTCCCCAAACTTCAAATAAATATGTTCCATCGGTAGGTGCAGTCCATTCTTGTTTCTCTCCATTATATTCAAAATCATAAACAGTTTGTCCTTTTTCTTCTGCATAAACAAATTTAGGCATACAAATAAAAGAAAAAATTACAATTAAAACAAACATGAATTTATATTTATGTTCCATAGTGTCACTACCCTTATCCTTATATAATGAATTATATCACATATAAAAAAAAATAACTATATTTTAGTTATTTTTATATTAAAAATTATTTTGATTTTTTACTAGAAGTATTCTTCTTAGAAGATGTAATTTTCTTAGAATTATTTGATGTATTACTATTTTTAGCAGCTACTGTTCCTTTAGCTTTTTTTTCTGATTTACATACCAATCTTACAGACATTTTATAATCATTCTTCCCATAAGGTTTTTGTGGATAAATTGTTACCATAGTTTGTGTTTTATCACAATCATCGCCAGTCTTAGGATCTTTAAATTCATAATCTTTAGGCTTACTTAAAGTATTTTGATATCTAGTCAAACTATCAAGAGAAACTTTAAGACCTATACTACTAAAACTTTCCAAAAACTTTTCTCTATCATCTTTATTTTGACCTGTTGTTTTATAATAGTATGAATAAAAATCTTTACCTAAATCTTTCAAATTATTTTCCATCTGTTTTTCTTTAGCAGATGCTGAATATTTATTATTATAAATACAAATTCCTGCAATTAAAGCAGCAATAACTATTACAACAATTATTAAAATAATCTTTTTATTTTCATTAAAAAATTTCTTTGCCTTCTCCATTTTTTTCTACCTCCGATAATTAAATTATACATATTTTGCAAATATTTGTAAATATATTATTAAAATTATTAATACTAAAATAATTGGTGTATGTAGGTTATCACCTATAAAAAATATTTAACTTTCATATTACTACTTTACATATTTTCATAAATCATATATTTTAATAGCTCTCCACTTTTTAGTGGGGTGCCTTTTTTTGGTCTTTTGTTGATATAAAAAGCAGAAAGTTAGATTTTTAGCACTATAAAAACTTTCTGCTATTTTTAGTACCTAAAATACTAAATTTTAAGAATATTTATTTTTTCTTGTATTTTTGATTTTAGTATTTTTTAAATTTACTGGAGCATAACTTTTGTGTAAAATTGCAAGTGTCCTTAATCTAAAAAATCCAAATTTTTTTATATCCATATGCTCTATCAATTATCTTATCAATTGTATTGTTATTTGCTTCAGTAAATCCATTTGAATATCTTTCATCTTTAAATGAATTAACAATAGGCTCTAACCAGTTTTTGATTATTTTAGCAGCGTCTATCATCTCAGGTATTTCTGATTTATTAAATTTCTTTATCCATTTTTCTAACTCTTCTTTTGTATTTTCATATTTAACATTTATTGTTATCCTTAAAAATTCTTCTTTTAATGAATATGCTTTTGCAAGGTCTGTATCTATCTTTAACACTTCATTAAGTCTATCTATTTTAAATACCTCAACAAAAGTATTATTCCTTTTTATTTTCATAACACCATACCAAAAATCATTAAACTTGTCTTTAGTTTTTTTATTGGTTATTCCTTTATTATATTTTTCTTCTTTATCCTTTCTTTTTCTTATCTCACTTTTTGTTTCACTAAATGATTTTAATAACAATATGCAGTTTATTCTATTCTTTAGAAGTCTATATCCATAACTAGTTTTATCACTTTCATATTTATGGACTAATCTTAATCTGACATTGTCTAGACCTTTTGTTACATAACTAGTATAATGAAATGGGTCGGCGACAAATATAGCGTTTGGAAAACATATTTTCACGACCTCGTAATATGGTTTGTATAAATCATATATTACAACTTTAACAGACTTTCTATTTTTTACTTTTTTAAAGTATTTAATTAGAAAGTCTTTTTTTTGTTGGTAATATATCAAGTGTTATTCTTCTTAATGGATCATTTAATATAAATGAATACAATCCTGCATCTGTTTTAGTCGATGTTTCATCAAATGATATAACTTCTGGAAGTATTTCTACATTACTTGGATAATTTTTCATTGCCTCTTTTAATGTTTCTCTTACAAAGTTTGATGAAACATTATTTTCTTTTGCAATATTATCAATAGTTTTATCTCTATCAAATAAATCTTTTAGAACATTCTGTCTTGTTTTATTTGATATTTTTTCACCTTTACCAAGTGTTTCTATTTTTCTGTAAAAGATTTATCACAATCTTTCTTTCTATTAGATTTTATATAAACATATTTAATCTCTTTTCCTCCTTCCTTATCACTTTCAACATTAATTATGTCTAGTGAATCGTCAAGTCCTAATACTTTTCTTATTTCTTCTCTTTTTATTCTCTTTAACTCCTTCTGTAACACTCTATGTTACAGTAGAATTATTGCATATTATTGTCTCTATTGGAACCCCACTAAACCTCGGAGATTTACAAAAAAAACCCCACCAAAAGGTGGAGACCCCAATTTCTTACATTCTCATCTATAAAATCAATTAAATTGTAGCAATGCTAATTTTTATTCACCAACACTACTTGAAATTTAATCTGATTTTAAACAGCAGTAGAAAACATACCCATCATCGCAATTAAAAGTATAAGCATAACACCAATACCAGTACAAATAAGCATTGTCATTGTTTGATTTTCCATATGTTCTAGACGCTCTTTATATTTTACTTCACGAGCCTTATTTTGAAGATTAGAAACACTTCTTGAAAACATCATTAATCTTTCTTGTTTTCTCTCTTGAGAACCAATTCCAAGTCTATATAAAAGTCTCATCATACGCATTGAATCTCTAACAGGATAATCATTAGCAAACTCCATATAAGGATCAACTGTAGAATCACCTGCATTAATCTCTTCAACCATCTTCTTTAAACCAGGCTTAAAAACATCAGGAGCATCATCAATTGAACGTGCAAGAGCAACTGGAACAGTATAATGCTGTATTAATATTTCTAGTCCTTTTAAGTAATAAGGAAGTAGTAAATCTATCTCATGTAAATGTTTCTTATAGAAATTTTTTAAAGACCAATAACTAGACTTAAATGTTAAGAAACCAACAACAACTGATATAACAATATTTAAAAGACTTACAGTATTCATAAAAAGTATTAAAAATACTATTCCAACTATTAAACCATTTCTAAGTCTTTGTTCAAAAAGTACATCAGGATCTACTTTATCTCCATACTTCATACGAACTAAAAAGTCATAATCACTTTCTCTTAAAAGATTAAAAAGTTTAGAATTATCTTTAGCAAACTTTTTTGTATCAATAGTTTTATTGTATACAAGAACAAATAAAATAATTCCACCAAATATAAGGACTTCCATTACTCAGCACCTACATTCTCGTTATAATATTTTTCTCCTTTAATGAGAAAATAACTATTAATCAAAATTATACCATGAAGTAATAATTTAACATACCATCTATCAAGTAAAAGGATATAACTTTCCTTACCTAGTAAATACTGAACTAAAAGGACAAGTACATATAGCATAATACCAAATTGTAAGAACCTCTTATGGAAGTTAGCTCTATCAATTCTATCTCTGTAAACACCTTCAACAAGAGTATCGATATCAAGTTGCATCTGCTCTAGTGAGTCTGCTGAGTTTCTCGCACCTTCCTTAGTTATCTGTAAGAATAATTGATGCATATTTTTAACTATATAAAACGGATATAAATTATTAAAATATTTAATTGATTCATCAATGGAACCATTTTTATAAGCAAGCTCTATCATTCTATCAACATCACCAGCAACTGGATCTTCAAGAAGTCCAGATTCTCTAACACCTTCCAAACTTTTAACAAAAGATTGTCGAGTTGCAAATTCCATAATAGTGTTAGATGTATATACCTGTATTTGTTCAAAGATAAACTCACTATATATTCTTTTACTTCTCAAATAAGCAAGATAAGGAACAAGTAAAATACCAAGAAAAACATATAAAGCTGCAGTAAAGATGTTATAGAAATATAAGTATGCAATAAGTCCTGCAAAACCACCTATTAAAACACACTGTATAATATAATCTCTAGGCTTATATTCCTTACCCAACTGCTTTGTCTTCTCTCTTACTTTTTTATATGAATAAGGAGCAAACTTATCATAAATAGATGTTATTTGGTCATTAATAAATCTAGTCGCATTCTTACCACTATAACCTCGATACATCATTACAAATATAGCAATAACTAATAGTATAAATAATTCCATATATCTTAACCTCCGTTACTCATATTTTGCATGACGTTACTTGCATCTATTTGTGGCATTACTGGAACTTGTATATTAGAAGTTTGTGCATTACTAGGAATATTTACTTGTGCAGCACTTTGAGCATCTACATTAACACTTGAATTTAATGATGAATTTTCACTTGCTAAATTAATGTTAGTTGCAGGAATATTTTCAGTACCTGCTACAGCTTTCTCTTCCATTGTACCACCATTAAGTGCATTATTTAAAGCATTACTTTTTTCTTCACTTGGACCTGTTTCAGATTCTGCTTTCTGTGAAGCTTCAGCAAATCTCTTTGATTCATTCTCTTCTATTACCTTCTCAATATCAACATCAGGTAAATGAGCAAGAATATCATCAATATTAAGATTTTGATTTTCTAGATATTCAACCAAATGTTTAGAAGGACGAGACATAATAGGATCCATATCATAAAGTTTTCTATAAAGAGTATGACATACAGGTTTGTTATCTTCATCAACATAAAATTCAACAACCTCATCTACTTCACGATGGAACTTACCATACTTTTTAGAATAATAAGCTTTAATATGAACACCAATTTGTACATAACGATAAATTGTATTTAAAAACTGATCAACATCAATATCTGTCTCAAGTAATGAATAAAGACGATAAGGAATTGCACTAGCTTTATCAGCATGGATTGTTGATAAAATATTGTGTCCTGATGAAATAGAGTTACGTACAGCAGTAACTGCCTCAGCTGAACGAACCTCAGATAGTAAAATCCATTTTGGATTCTGTCTCATACAGGTAACTAATACATCAGAGTATGATGCAACGTTATTAGTCTTCATTGCAACAATATCTCTAGTTGGAAAAATCTTATCAAGATGAAGTTCTAGAGTATCCTCAATTGTTATTATCTTTTCAGTCTCTTTAATATGACTTGCAAGATACTTAACAAACTCAGTTTTACCAGAACCAGTTTCACCTGAAACAATTATGTTACAGTGTCCTTCAACACATTTCATTAATAAATCATGAATATCAGCAGTAAAATAATCTTCTGCAAGTAATTTTTCTTTCTTTAACCTTATCTTAGCAGGTGTTTTACGAATAACACATGCAATACCATTAGTAGCAATAGAAGGATGTACAAAGTTAAGACGTAACTCACTACTTTCTGCATCTAGAAAAGGCTTAGCATTATTAAAGGTTGTACCCATAACATTAGAGCACTGAAAAGCAAGCTTTTCCATAAACTCTGGAGTACAACCTGGAACTTCTACACGAATGGAACCTTGAGATAAAGAACGAATCCAGATTTGTCCGCCATTACAATACGAGATATCGGTTATATCATCATTATCAAGTAGTGGTCTTAAAGGGCCAAAATCTAACTTATCAAATATATTTTCATTCATTATCTCACTTCCACTCTTTTATTCTTTTATTCTTAATCTTATTGCATTGAATCTGTCCAATAAGTGACATTATTGATAAAGTCTTTAATATCTTTAGATGAAAGCTTTAAATCACCTGGATTAGACTTCTTACTTTCTGCAGTAGGAACTGGAGAAAGTTCAGTACTATAGTTTCTTAAGTAATCTGCTTTCTTAAGTAAGATATAATATTCTTCTGGTACAGCAAATATTAACTGAGATGGTACTGCATTTTCATTTGTATTAGAGAATACATTCTTACCACTACTATCTCTAACAGCAAGTACTTTAACATTCTCAAGTAACTTACCAACCATAACTTTACCATTATTAGGATCATTTTCATCAGTAGATCCATAAGTAGCCTTAAAGTAAAGATCAATATAATTACCAGGGTATATTGAATTACTATAAGTAGTTTCCATATTAACACTCATATAATATAGAACATATCCTTTTGGATAATCAAGAATAATACTATCAGGTAATTGATCTTTTTCAACAACACATCTAGTATAGAAAAGACTTCCAGAAGGAATCAAACAATCTGCACCAGAGTATTTATCAATAACACTCTGTTTAGATCTATAAATATCACCTTTTATCATAGAAGGAGGAACTTGAGCTTCCCCAACCATGTCTTCTGTTATTTGAGTACTTGGATTAATTTCCTGAAGAGCATAAGGAACACTAATTGGATTAGTAGCTTGTTTAACTCTCCAGTTATAACCTATATATAATACAAGAATAGCAAGTATTACACCAAGAACTGTAACAGTATTCTTATTAGTTAAAAATTTCTTTAAGCCAACCGTTATATTATTCATTTTATTCCTCCTATTTACTTGGTAAATTATTTAAACCATTATAACTTGTAATCTTTAAATCTTTAATATAATCCTTATTTTTAGTTGTAACAGCTAAATTGTCTTTATTCTTAGTTTCAATAATCATATCTGCAGTAGTTGTAATATCAACTTTATTTTCCCCACCTAATGCTTTTACAACAACAGTATTCTTAGGAGAAATTACTCTTATACTAACCTTAGGAGGTGTTTCATTAATATCATAAACTTTAATGTCATAATCACGAGTTCCCTCAACATTATTAGCAAAACGTTTTACAAAACTTTCCATAAACTTCTCTTTATCCATTCTGAGTAAGCCACTCTCTCTAAAGAAAGTATTATCAACTGCATCATTCATAGCAGCTTCTGTTGTCTCTTTTAATAGATAATAATCAAGTTCAGCACCAGTTTGTTGTCCACTAATAACACTAATTGAATAGAAACCTAATATTGCCATTAATATAATTCCAATTGTTAAAAATGCCTTATTCACTATTAATCACACTCCTATTAACTAGCACTCTTTATAAAATTATTAAGAGTAGTCTTAGTATCCTCATCTATATCATAACTTGTTAAAGGATCACATGCTGTTCCATTAAGAATATTATTACATTTTAATGCTTCTTCACTAGGCTTTCTAAGTAAAGAACCATAGCCTTCTGTAGTATTCTTACTACCCTCTGGTGAAGTTCTTAAAAATTTACTTACATAATACTTAATAGTTGGAATATCACTGCTTGGAGCATCATAGCCACCTTTTTCAGATGTATCTAATTTTGTAGCATCAGTATAATATCCTGCATTCTTATATGCATCCCAATAATCTTCATTATTAATTGTCTTATAAGTACCATTTTTAAAATAAGTATAATCTTTATCACCATTTGTAATTTTACGAATATTTTCTATATTCTTTTTATTTAAATAAATTTCATAATCAAGTTCATTATCATTGTTATAAATACTATCACCTTGAGATTTAATCTTAGCTGCTAAAAGTGTTGGTGTAATAGGATAATTAGCTATAGATAAATTAGTAGCATTAACACTCCAGTTAAAACCAGGTTGTCTGGAAGCAGAAGCACTTGTTTTTGCATCTGCAACCTTCTTTACATTACCTGCTTGATACTCTACAGTACTTGTTGAAACTTTAGTAGATTTAGAAACCTTATTAGATGTTGGTTTAGTTCCACTTGATGTAAACATATTTTGACTGTCATATGATCTAGCAACATAGTTACCCATTCTAGTTGTACATGTTTTATCAGTCTTATTATCACATGATGAATCAGGAATTGATGAACATCCAGTACCAGTACAAGATACAGTCTTACAATTTGGATCCTTTGTTGTATCACAACTTGAAGTTTTTGTAGGATTTGGACAATTCTTAGTATTAATTGGTTCAGGATCATCATCAAGTGCATAATAACATCCAGTCTTAAACTTCCAATCAAACATACCAAAGCTTTCTACCTTACTTATAATGTTATAAACATCTGGTGTTGATTTACTAACTTTATCAAGTGTACAACCATTCTTAGCTCTTAGATATTCATCGAAGAATTTAACATTAACTTTCTTAGCAGTTGATGGTGTACAATACTTACCACTAACTTTCTTATACCATTGAGATTCTGCTGACATATCATCATAAACTACATAACCATGTTTATTTTCAATCCAAGCACCAGGGAATGTAATTATACCATGATATTGTGTAATTAATGCTTTAGTATTATTTTTCCAAGTACAATCAATCTTATTTCCATTTGCATCAGTATAAGAATCAGTCTTACCATCACAACCATCTACAACCTTACCAGCACACTGTCCAGCATTTAATTCAACAACTGTTGGGAATGAATGTGAAGCATTATTTAATTCTTTCTTCTTCTGCTCTTCCCCTTTTGCACTTGGGAACTTTCTACATAATTCTTGATCATAATTGCTTCCCTCACAAGATTGCTTATCAGTACTTGTATTATCAGTATCATCATTTGCAGTCATAGTATAAGTGATACTATTGTCTTTACAATCATTTGCAGTATTTATACAATCAGCAATTTTACCAGTAAATGAAGATAAATCTTTTTCAAATTGTTTTTCAATCTCACCGGCAGTATCATAACAAACTGAAGTTGATGAAGATTTAGACCATTTGCAATTCCAAGTACAATTTTCATTTCTTCTAAATCCAACACCATCATTATGTTCATCTTTAGTAGTATTTGGATAATATGAAGCACCTTTTTCATACATACCTAAGAAGCATTTATTCCAACCAAGTTTCTTACATTCACTATAATTTGTTTCAGGAGAACATGTTGTGCTACCAACTAGCCAACTATTCTTATAATGATAATCTGTACAAACAGTTAAAGCTGCCATAGATTTATTCTTAAAATAATACTTAGCATATTTAGTCCAATAGCAATCAGAACTTGTTGCACTATCAGAGCCTTGAACATGTGAGTTAACATAATCATAAACTGCATCAATATATCCATCAGGAACTTTTCCAGGAGTCGTACCACTTGCTAAAGTACCAGGGAAGTTTTTACATATTTCAGATTCTGTAAATTTAGAACCCTTAACAGTATCGGTTTTCTTTAACTTAATTACATCACTAGATGTTGATTCTTTACCTTCTGTTGTTAATACATTATTATTTGAATTTTGTGCTAAATTATTTGATACTTTTGATGTACTTGATACTTTTGTACCATATGCTTTATTAAAACATTTATTTATACATTTATCAGAATATTTTCCACCATCACAATCCAAAACGCATAAATCAAATTCATCATCTGGTCCAGCTGATGCTGTATGTAAATCAGGTTTATTAGAATTTCCACCACCACATATAGGTGTATCTTGACAAGAAGCATTTTCATATTTTCTAAAATCAGGAATCTTATCAAAATCAGGTTTTACCACACATGATGTAGTACTCTTAATTTCTACTTTATATGTAAAACAATTACCAGGAGTTACAGCTTGAGGTGCATCAAATGCTATTGCAAGTTGTTCACGACAAGTATAACTGCAAACATTTTGAGCAACAGTTTTCTTAGAAGTTAATCCACTTTGATTGAATAAAAGCATATCAGCTTTTACATCTTCAGCCTTATCATAATATAAATATTTATAAGTTTTTTCATTATCAAGTCTATTATCACAAGTTAACATATCTTTTTTATTAGATTCTGCATTTTCATAACCAGTTTTATTAGTAGCTTGGTCTTTTAATTTGTCTTTACTGTCACGACCCTTTTTACTTAAGTCAGGATCATCGACCTTTATCCATTTTTTATCTGATCCTTGAGTTAAATCAGGTAGTTTTGGATTATCAGGATCAATTCCTAAATCTCTCATTTTAGCTCTTTCAGAAATATAGTCTTCAAAAGTTTTTTCAAATGATGCCATATCTTCCTTTATCTTAGTAAGAATTTCATCTGAAATATTATAATCAACATAAGCATCTTTTGCATCGTATCCTACAACCTTATCTCCACTAACAGAAACAGCTAAATTACCATTAGAATATCGAGGGAAACAAGGACCCATTGTTTTATTAACAAGAGCATCAGTATACTCATTCCATTCAGAATCAGATGCATGCTTATAGTATGATTTTACTGCCCATTCACATGCAGAGCCAGAACTAAAATCAGCAGATGTAGTTCTGTTTGTATTAGATGCAGCTATATTATTCAATATATTTGCTTCATCCTGTAAATCGCCACCATATGTTGTGTAATATGATTTTATTGTCATCTTCTTTTTGTTTTTCTTAGCATAAACTATGAATATTGCATATTCTCCACTATTTTCCACTTTAAAATCATATGTTGTATGCTTTGATGGTGTATAAGTTATAACTTTATCATGTGGACCATTTGCATGATTTGCATACCACCAGTTTGTATATGCTTCTGCGCAAGTCTTATTGTTTACTCCTTTTTTGTTGCACGCATCTTTTTTCTTATAATGTTTTACTTTTGCATCATATTCATCTTTATCAAAATCAACTGCTGCAATTTTTATTTTTTTATCTGTTGCATCCCCATTAGATATAAAAGTAACTGTTGAAGGGTCTGATATATGAAATTGGACTTGAAATCCAAATAATGATACATCAACTGGTTCTGGGTCAGTTAATGAACCTACATCAACTGAATCAGGATCATCAACATCCTCATCTACATCAGGTTCTTCAGCTGTAGTAGTTGTAGTACTTTCATTTGAAGTTGTGCTTGAACTATTACTTGATGGTGTATATGAATTATTGCTAGTAGAACTGCTGCTTGAACTTGAGTTTGAATTAGAACTGTTAGAGCTTGCTTTAGCAACACATTCAGCATGTTTAGAATCAATTACATGTCTAGCAAAACCATCATTACATTTACAATTTGTACCTTTACTAGAAGCCCAAGAAGCATTTGCTTCGCAAGAACAAGTACTTCTACTAACTTTCTTACAATCACCATTTTTCTTTTTGGCACCTGTACAATGACTTAATGTACCGCATCCATCAGCTGCATATACATTACTTTTGTTATTAAAATTTACATCGATTGTAAATCCAAATAACATTACAATGGCTAGTAAAAATATTCCAACCCTCTTTTTATAACTATTTTTAGACATCTTCGCCATCTCCTTCTAATATTTTTTTGATTTTTTTATAGTCCTTCTTTTCATGCATATCATAATTATACCCTTTATTACTATTTTTTACAAGTTTTCCATCAACTTTTAAATAATAATGATAAGGACCTAATAATCTCGTACACGTATATAAAGAAATTAACTTATCTTCTTTATTTACATCAATATCATATTTATAAATACTTTCTTTTAATGAGTCTTTTATAAATTTTTTCTTAATTGTTTTTGTAATGCTATTAGGAAAATAATAAACTTCATTATCATTTATTATTGAAACACCATATATTTGATATAAATAATTAACATTGTTAAATGTAAATTGTATATACTTATTTTTATCAGCAAAATCACTATAAACAAAAGCCATTAATGGTTCAAATCTTTGCAATTTCTTATCATTTACCTTTGGATGTGGTCCAACATTAATATAGTTGTGACCAAAAATTGGAATAAAATCTGAAAGTTTTTTTTC
This sequence comes from uncultured Eubacteriales bacterium, assembly GCA_900319955.1. Taxonomy (GTDB): domain Bacteria; phylum Bacillota_I; class Bacilli_A; order RF39; family UBA660; genus UBA2730. The sequence continues at coordinate 34,107 of ONQM01000003.1, forward strand.
AGGTTTATTAATCCAAGCATAATTATCAAGTGATGGATATGTTTCAGATGAAACTGGCATATCAATGTTAGTACCTTGTACCTTAATCCATCCAATTACCTTATCTTTTTTACTTTTCTTTTTCAACTTCTCAACATTTTTTGTTCTATCTTCTACCTTATATATAGGGAAAAATTTATTACTGATTTTCTCTCTATTTATAACAAGAATTATAGCAAACAAAATGAGAAGTAATAAAAGAATTATAACATGTTTGTTTATCATCTTTGATGCTTTTTTTTCTTTTCTTATATTTCTTTTCATATTACTCCTCTATCCTATACTAATAACTTATTGTATATGGGTCTTGCTTAGTTCCAGAACCACTAACAACTACTGCATCATTTCTTAAATAACCTGCAATCTTTGTTGAAGATGCATAAGCAAAATTTGCAATTGGAAAATAAATTGTACCATTTCCACTACCATAATATTGCTTATATTTTTTACTATACTCTATATACCAAGTTTGACCATTAATATTTGAGTAAAAATCAAATAAAGATGGCAACGATATTTTAATATTATATGTTTTTGATTCATGTTTTCCATTGTATGTTGGATATGAACTATATATATTTGCAGAAACTTTATGTTTTTTAAATATATTAGTACTAATTTGTCTAGAAATATTATTTTCTACTGAATAACCAATATTATTATTTTTATTTGGGTTGTATTTACTATTATTAACTATGTTATCATCAAACTCATAAGAATAATTTGATATAACTTTAACATTTTTTGAATCATTAGAAGAAACTCTAAATAATTGTCCTCTATATGAAATATACTCTCCTACTCTTAGTTTACTAACTTTTGTTCCACCTTTTAATTCCTTGAAGTTATCTATTACATATGGATTCTCATAAGATCCAGTTCCTTTTTTAATTAAAGTACTCTTTTTAATAACAAAAACTGGCCTAACACTAAATATATAGTTCTTATTATAGTCTAAATATTTACTAGACTGACCATTAAATGAATATCTAGTTGTCCATGCCTCTTTACTATTTTTACTATTATACGTCCAACTAATAGTATCAGGATAAAGAAAACTTCCCCCCTCCTTTGTTAAGCTACTATTATACTCATTTATTGACAAAAGTCCAGAATTTCCAATATTTTTCTTTGAATTACATGTTGTTATTTTGTCTTTATCTTTAGATGAAACGGTATCAGAACAGAAATTATAGTTTGTAACAACATACTTCTTACTATCATTAGTTAAAGTGTCATAAAAATCATTCAAGTAATCTTTTATTGAATTAAAATCAATATGACCTACATCTTCATTTGCAACTATCTTTGTATTACCATCACTATCAAGTCCTACTATTCTATAAAGTTGTCCACTAAACATTATGTAATTATCTCCATCACCAACATAAACATTACTCTTACCAGTAGCTTTCTCAACTGTCTTAGAAAGATTTTGTGTAACCTTAACAGTTCTAGTTACTTCAGTTTTATTCTCTAAAGTATCAACAGCACTATAAGTAATAGTATATACTCCATTCTTACTTGTATCAACATCACTTGATACAGCAACATCTTTTGCATTTATTTTACCATCATTATTATCTATAACACTCTTAACACCAGGATCTTTAAATTTAGAATATCTTTCTACATTAATAGTATCATTACCATTTAATGTAATAACAGGTCCAGTATGATCTATATTAGAAGAAAATATACCACATTTTAAATAAGTATAATATAAATACTGTCCTTCTTTTCTTTTTACTTTAACAAAACTATGTCTAGTATCACAAGTATCATGATTATAAGCAGTTCTTAAATCAGGAATATACTTTTTATCTAAAAGTTCAACACCATTAATAGTTCTAATTTCTCCTTCTTCTGGTAAAAGATTTTTATTTATTTCAAAATATCTTTTAGCACCTTTAAGTAAAGTACTTTCATTTTCATTAAACTTAATTAATGGAAATATAAATAATAAATAAATAATTAGTAAAACTCCCGCAATTACAAGTATTTTAGTAACTGACTTTTTAGTATCATTTTTCATAATCTCTAACCTTCCTTTTTATTTTATATCTAATATGTACCTTTTATTTCTTATTGTACATATTATATCTAAATCATTACTTGATGCCTCTTTATTTGTTAATTTAATAAATACTTCTTTACCATCATTATGAGTTGAAACTGCATTTTTTACATCATCATATTTATATTTTTTACTCTTTCCTACTCTGTATTTAATTTTACCATACTCATTTAAAAAGTCAATAAAATCTTCCCCTTCAAAGTCACTACCAGCAAAAGTAATTTTGAGTATTTTGCCTTTATTATTTCTTACACTATCTGTATTTACCTTACAGTCATCAGCAGCTTCACAGTAGTATCTTCTATAAGTAAAATTATCACCAATCTCTGCAGTTAATGGAGTTAACTCTTTATAACTTCCATCCATATATTCAAATTTAATTTTTTTATTTAAATTATAAGTACCAATATCTTTGATATTGCTTATATCAGTAATATTTAATTTTATTTTTCTTAATATATTTAGATTATCTAGCTCCTGATAATATAAAACAAACTTATTATTCTTAAGCTTCTCATCTTCCTTAAATATTAAATAAACTTTCTTGCCTTGTCCACTATATAAGTTGATGTTATCATCAACCCCACTACCAATATCTTTAAATGAATCATTATAAAATGTATTATAAATTTTTATAGATGATTTATTAACTAAATGATATCTATCAAAATTAACTGTAACTCTTCTATTAGATCTATTAATAACATTAACACCAATTATTACAAACTTATTTCCCTTTTCTATAACATTACCTGCATAATCTTTATCAGTAACATAAGCATCAGTAATAGTAATATTATAAATACCAGCATTAAAGCTTTTACCTTGCTTATAACTTCTATGTGTTATAAAGAAATTAAATATATTAAATATAAGTATTATTGAAAGTCCAGTAAGAGCTATATTACAAACAAGCTTATGTTCAAAGTAAAAATACTTAATATTTCTTAAAACTCTATTAAATACCCTTCTAATACTTCTTTTATCAAAGTCAAAAGATACTTCAAACTCTGCTCTATCATCTTCAGAAAGCTCTAAGAATTCTTTATCTTTTTCGAATCCAAACTTCTTAATATCTGCTCCAAGTATTCTAGCAAGTAAAAGAAACATAATAGGATACATTAGGAAATGACTTATATTAATAATATCTCTATAAGGAAGAATACCTGAAAGTTCTGAAAGAGGAGTATAATCACTAAAGTAATTTGAAGCTCCATTAACGCCAACAAGAACTAAAACAAATATAGCAAAATAAACAAGATAAATCTTCCAAGGTTTTTTCTTTCTAACAAGAAGTACCATTAAAGCAAGACATGCAAGAATAACAAATATAACTGCTAAATAGAAAAGTACTCCAACATGACTTGAAAAGGACTCTACACTAGCATCATAAGACTCAAATCTAATAAACTCCTTAACAAAATTTAATATATTAAGAAGTTTAAAATAAATGAAAACTACACATGCTAAAATAACTATATGTATTTTCTTAAAGTTTTTAATTAAAAAGGCATAAGGTTTTCTAAATATCATAATTACTATTCCCCTTTACTCTAAGATAATTATAAACTTTTAAAGCAAATTTGACAATAAGAAAGTAATAGGTTATATCATTAAGCAGAAAGAGGTGTCCCGCATCAAACATTTTTTACTGGTGGGAGGCTCCCCTTTTTCTCTTGATTAAATAATTATATATATGTTATAATTTTTTCTGGAATGAGGTTAGATGATGAAAAAAGTAGTAAAAGTATTATTAATAGTTATTTCTTTAATGTTACTAACTGGTTGTAAAAATAATATGGAAAGAATTACATATAGTGATTTAGAAGATAAAATAAAAGATAAAGATACATTTATAATGGAAGTATCACAAGATGGTTGTAGTCATTGTGAAGAATATAAACCAATTATAGATGAAGTATTAAACGATAATAATTTAACAGCATATAATTTAAATATAACTTATCTAAGTGAACAAGATTATAATAAATTTGATAAAAAATATACATTTGAAGGAACACCAACAACTATGTTCTTTAAAGATGGTAAAGAAGTTTTATCAAGTAGACTTGTAGGTACAGTTAGTAAAACAAAATTAAAGAAAGAATTAAAAAGATTAGGTTACATCAAATAACCTAATCTTTTATTATTTATTACTCTAAAAACATCTTTCTAGTTACAAAATTAAATACCATAACAATTACTGTTGAGATAACTTTAGATATCATTGCATTCATAGATAATATATTAATAAATAAATGTAGTAAAATTTCTGTGATAATAAGACCAACAATACTAAATATCATAAATTCTATAAACATTTTCTTCCTGCTCTTATTCTTATTAACATCAAATACCCATCTTACACTAGCACTATAATTATAAATTACAGAAACAGAAAAAGATAAAATATTTGCAATTAATGGATCAACATGTAAAAACTTATAAACTATATAATAAACTATCCAGTCAATAAGTGTTGCAATACCACCTACTATTCCAAACTTAAATATTTGAATTAATAAGTTAGTAGTTTTATCACTTGTTTTTATATGTAACTTCTTTAAAACTTTTCTTACAAATCTACTTGTCTTGTCATCTTTCATAATCTTTTCCTCTAAAAAGATTTTACTCTACTGTTACACTTTTAGCAAGATTTTTTGGCTTATCTATATCACAACCCCTCAGATCTGCAACATAATAAGAAAGAAGCTGTAAAGCTGGAACTACTACCATAGGTTCAATAAAGTATTCTGCATAAGGAAGTGTAAGTTTTAAATCATAAGGAATATCAAACTCATCTGTTGTAATAAGTATACCTCTAGCACCTCTTGACTCAACCTCTTTTAAATTAGAAAGGGTCTTATCTTTAATATTTTTATCAGTGATAATTGCAAAAACCACTGTTCCATTTTCTATTAATGAAATAGTACCATGCTTAAGCTCACCTGATGCATAACATTCACTATGAATATATGAAACTTCCTTTAACTTTAAAGATGCTTCCATAGAAATTGCATAATCTATAAGTCTTCCTATAAAGAAACAATTATCTATTTTATATACTTTATTAGCAAGATCTTTAATTTCTTCTTTTTTACTATAAACATTTTCAATTAAAGAAGGTAACTTTTTATATTCATCAAGAACATTTTTTTCGAGTTTACCAATTTTAATAGATGTCTTAATGCCCATTAATGAAAGAACAAGTACTTGCATAATATATGCTTTAGTTGTTGCAACAGCAGTTTCAATACCAGCATCAGTCATAATAACCATATCTGACTCCCTTGCAATAGTTGAGCCTTCTCTATTAACTATACCAAGAGTTTTAATACCACTTTCTTTAGCTTCTCTTAAAGCTGCAATAGTATCTGCTGTCTCACCACTTTGTGATATTAAAATAATTAATGTATGTTCTTTATCTAAATATATTTTATCTTCATATCTATATTCACTTGCCATATTAACACTTACCTTAATAGATGCATACTTTTCAATTATATATTTACCAGCAAGTCCTGCATGCATTGCAGATCCACATGCAACAATATCTATGTATTTATAAGGAGTAAGATCAAACTCACTAAAATCACTATATAAATACTTTGAAAGAAAACACCTAACTAATTGAGCTTCTTCCATTATTTCTTTAAGCATATAATGTTTATATTCTCCCTTAGATGTATCAAAATTATAATTTTTAATATCAACTATTTTTTCTTTTACTTCTTTTAAATCTTTATAATATTTAATATCTTTTTGAGATAATACAGCGACAACATTTGTATCTAAATAAACTATTGATTTAACTTTATTTCCAAGTGCACTAATATCAGATGCTGCAAAAAACTCATTATCACCATACCCAATAATTAAAGGACTATCTTTTCTTATTGCATAAAGTTTTGTATCACCATCAAACATAATAACAAGTGCATAACTTCCCTCTAAATCTTTAACTGCATCACAAATAGCTTTTAGTGCATCACCCTTATAGTAATAATTTATTAAAGCAGCAACTACTTCACTATCAGTATCACCATAAAACTTAACACCTTTTTTCTTTAAATTCTCTTTTAATGAATCACTATTTTCAATAATTCCGTTATGAACAAGTGTTACCTTACCATTTGTATGAGGATGAGCATTTGATAAAGTAACACCCCCATTAGTTGCCCATCTAGTATGTGCTATACCAAATAAACCATCCATCTTACTTTCATTATTTACTTTGTCTTCAAGAGCTTTAACTCTTCCAACACTTTTAATTATTTCTTTATTTTTACCATCAGAAATAGCTATTCCTGCTGAATCATATCCTCTATACTCTAATGCTTTAAGCCCCTCTATTAAAATCTTTTTAACATTTCTTTTTCCATTATAACCAATTATTCCACACATATTTTTCCTCCACAATAAAAATATATATGATTCATCTTTTGTTATAATGTTAATTTTATACTTTGTAATGAATCTAACGATTTCCCGTAATAGCATCCGCCGAATAATTCGATAACTATTAACCTCGTTAACTTTAGAAGTCTGGCGCTTATAATAAACTTACAACCTTTCTCATTTATTATATTAAAATAATTATAATATTAAAAAAAAAGAAAGTCAAAATACTTTTGAAAAAAAATATATTCTACCTCTTTACATAAATTTTATTTTTCTTTTTACATTTTTCTTTAAATCTATTTTCTAAATACTTTAAAGCAGTATTAAACTTATACTCATACTTTTCTCTTTCATCAAGTGTTTCAATTTCATAATCTAAACTTATTAAATCATTAACATTTACCGAATTATCTAAGTCATAATCAAAAATATAATCATCATCATCTTCAAATTCATCAAAATCCATATCAGCATCAGGATCATCTACATCGTATAAGTCTTTCAAAAAGACACAATCATCAGTAAAGCTTGATGATATAACATTAGTTTCCATATTATCGATATTTAAGTAATAATAAATTGTATCTTTATATCCTGTATCTTTATCTTTTAAATATCTTTCACAATATACATTATGTATATTAGAAAGACCTATTTCATAATCATCTTCATCATCTATTCTGTCAGCTTCCTCATAAACTCTTAACTTAGAATTATAAATAATATCTTTACCACATTTATTATTTAAAACATAAACATCTTTATTTAAATTAAGATCTGTTGGATATTTAACTCCCTCCATATATATTGCAGGACTTAATTTAAATGTAAAACTATTAATAACATTTACTTTATCTTTAAACTCTATATGATCAAAAAAGCTAAGCTTGCTTTCACCATCATAACAAATAATTATAAATTCACCAATACCAGCTTTATGTACTAAATAAATATCATTAGTTTTAAATTTATAAAATAAATTACCATTTACTAAATATTTATCTTTACCTATATCTTTTATTTTATAGTTACTTTCTTCTTCTATAATTCTTTTAACTTTCATAACAAACTCCTTTAGCATAGTATTATAACATTAATTATTTTTTTCTAAAAGACATAATGTTTCAAAATGGTATGTTCTAGGGAACATATTAAATATCTTAATAAAAATAACATCATAATTTGTAAAAGATTTAATATCTCTACCAAGTGTTATTACATCACATGAAACATAAATTATATTTTTTAAATTACTATCATTTAACATGTTAACTGTCTTATTATCAAGCCCTCTTCTTGGAGGATCAACTATTACTAAATCATATAAGTCTAAATTAATATTACTATTTTCTACTTTATTATTTATAAATCTAATATTATTTATGTTATTTAATCTTTTATTTTCTTCTGCATCTTTAATAGCATCACTTTCTACTTCAATACCTGTTACATTCTTAGCACAATCTGCGATATAGATGCCAATAGAACCTACTCCGCAGTATAAATCTAGTACATTCAAAGGTTTTATTTTACTAACTAATGCTCTAATATTTTCATACAAAAGATATGCAACTTCATCATTTACCTGAAAAAAAGACTTATTTCTAATATGATACTTCTTACTACCTAACTCTTTAGTTATATATTTATTTGTTATACATTCATCATTTATATATAAACTAGTACATATTTTTTTAAATTTATCAATATTTTTAACATTACCATATAAAGAAAGCATAATGCCATCACCTGTTCTAATAACTATTTTATTAATATCTTCATCTTTTATTAAAGATCTTAAAATACTTATTTCTTCATTTATTTTTTTGTCTGCTATTAAGCATTTATCTATAAAAACAATATTATTACTTTCTTCTTCTAAAAGTCCTAATTTCCCATTTTCAACTCTTAAAGTTATTTTATTTCTATATCCTAAAAATTTACTGAAAGATACATCTATATCCTTTATAGAAATACCAGCATAGTGAAGTAAAAGATCTTTAGCTCGCATCTTTTTAAACTCAAGTTCTTTTTCTTCCTTCATGTGAAAAATATTGCAACCACCACACTTTAAAAAGTATGGACAAACATTCTCTTCTCTTTCCGTGCTTTTATCAAGTACTCTATTATTCTTACATATAATATACTTTTTATGCTCTTCTAATCTTTCTAAATCAATAAGTTCACCATCTAAAGCATTAGGAACAAATGCTATTTTATCATCTATATATGTAATACCTCTTCCAAAATTATCTAATTTTTCTATTCTTTTATTCATACAACCACCAAAAACAATTATACATAATATTATTATTTTTTGCCATAATAATAGTATGGAAAATATAAATAATGATTATAAAGAAAAAAGTCTTATATTAAATAATAAAGAATTAAAAATTTGTTATAATGAAGTATTAATTAATGGAGAGCGTGCTGAAAGAAATATATTAAAGCCTCTTATTAAAATTAAAGATTATAAAGATTTAGATAAAAAATTACCAACTTTAAACACAATTACTATTAAAGAAAAAGATTTAAACTATTATATAAATAATGGATTTGTAATAATTAAATATGACAAATATTATGCTATAGAATGTAGAAATACATATATGCTTGATAAACTAGAATATGAAAAAAGTCAGTTTGCATCAAATATATCTTTTACAGAAAATATTAATAATAATTTATATTTAATTAGAAATAGAATTAAATCAAGTAAGTTAAAGTCAGTATCATTAGATATGGGGTCACTTACAAATACAAGATGTATAATTTTATATATTGATGGTATTACAGAAGAAAAACTTGTAAAAAAAATATATAAAAGATTAAAAAGTATAAAAATAGATGGAATATTTGACTCATGTTATTTAAAAGATTATTTAAATAAATTTAGTATATTTCCAACAATTACAAGTACATTAAGGCCTGATAAAGCAAGTAGTATGCTCTTAGAAGGTAAAATAGTAATAATATCAGATAACTCTAATAGTGCAATAGTACTACCTAATATATTTATAGATTTCTTTCATACAATGGATGATTATTATTCATCCTATATACTTTCTTCTTTTATAAGAATAATAAGATTAATATCATTCTTTATAAGTGTATATTTACCAAGTATTTATATGCTATCTATAAAAGAAAATTATACTTTCTTAAATAAAGAATTTGTAAAAATAATAAGAAAGTCATGTAATGGAACTATATTTAATATATTTTTTCAAATAATATTTTTAATAATAATATTTAATATATTAAGAGAGTCAGACCTACATAAAAGTGAAAATGGATCTGCAACATTTTCTCTTCTTGGAGGATTAGTCTTAGGTTCATCTGCTGTATTTTCTAAAATAGTAAGTCCAATATCACTCATTGTAATATCATTATCTACTATCTCAAACCTAGTATTTGATTCATATGAATTTCAAAATACATTAAATATATTAAAACTATTTGTAGTTGTTATGTCATATATATTTAATACAAATGGATTTATAATATCAATAATTTTAATATTTATAGTGATAGTAACAACTAAATCATTTAATAAGAATTACTTCTATCCATTTATTCCATTTAATAGAAAATCTATAATAGATAGTATATTAAGAATAAAAGTTCATAATAAATATAGAAATAAAATATTTACTAAGAATATAAAAAGAGGTAGAATCTAATCTATCTATTTTAATCTATCCCAAAGTATATGGTCTATTCTTAGTTCCATATCCTCGCATACCCTTATGGTATCAAAAAAAAAAAAAAAAAGGTCAATATTTTTGACCTAAAAAGTGTAAAGTAACTATTTATATTTTTTATTGTGATAGATCTATTACAAGATATGCTATTTCTTCTTTTACTGAAAATAATTCTTAAGAATTAATTTGAGGGGACAAAAATCAAGCGCTTAACTTTAACCAGTTAGGCGCATTTCTATCATTTTTGAGATTACCTAGCATATGGAAACTAGATATTTCTCTTTTTTATTGTATGCAAGAATTTTCTTGCTATCTAAGTATTAGCATATTTATTTTTTTATTTCAAGCTTTCTACTGTAAATGTATATGCATTTAGTGCTTCAGTGTCTACTATTAAGTCTATGCTTATTTCTTTACCTGTTGCTATATCTGGTATTAATGTTGATGACTCATAAATCTTTTTATTTTTATCATTTAAAAATATAAAATTTACAGATTCACTTTTGAAATCTTCTTTACTATTATTTGTAATAGTCATTGTTATATGATTTAAATTGCCATCATTATATGGATTAATATTAGTAATATCTAAGTCTTTATATTTTTTATTTTTTATTAATGAATCGTTTTTCTTTTTTACTTCTTTTGTTTTAGGTATATTATTATTATTTTTAGCATTATTTTCATATCTTTGTAGTGAAAATTCTAATATAATTAAAACTAATACTATTATTATAATAATTATAAAGATAATATTCTTTTTACTCTTCATCATTACCCTCCACTACTTCTTTAATACTTTTTTCATTAAAAGGTTTTAAGAGAATATGTTTAATTGGATACTCTCTAGCTTTTTCAAGTACGTTTTGATCTCCAACGCCTGTAATTACAGTTACTGGAATTTTATCGAATAAATTATTTTCTTTAAAATATTCAAGTACTTCAAGTCCATTAAAATTAGGCATGTTAAGGTCAAGTAGCATCATCTTTATATGACCTTCATTATTATTAATTATATCTATCGCTTCTTTGCCATCACCTGCAGTTAAACAATTATATTTATTATTAAATATATTATCAACAAACTTCTTAATAACTAATGAATCATCAACAACAAGTATTATACTATCACTTTTTAAATTAAATCTATTCTCTTCTATAGTATCTTCCCCTAAATATTTATTTGCAATATTAACACATCTTATTATTTCTTTTTCAAATTCATTGAAGTTTTCTGATACATAAAACATATTATTGTTTTTGGACTCTTCTTCATTTTTTAAAGCAATATCAGCAAGACGAGTAAATCCAAAGTATTTGGCATCACTTTTAATTGAATGAGCATATATTGAGTAATTTTTCATATCAGATATTTCTTTATACTTTCTTAATTTGTTTAAAGACTCCATTGCATCTTTTGAAAAATCTTTTAATGTGTCATTATATGTTTCAATATCACCAAAAAGATTTAAAGCACTATCAATATCAACACCATTTTTTCTTAAAAAATCAGTATCCATAACAATCACTATCCTTATCTAAAGTATAGCATTTATAAATAAAATAAACAATAGAAAAAAGGTATTCAAAATACCCTTTCCATTAACGCTTAGCATTTCTTCTTAAAGAAAATGTCTTAGGTCTTTCTCTAAATGATATTTCAGAAACAATTAGATTTTCTACATTTACTTCATGAACTTCTGTTCTACATGGATCTGCTTTTGATGGATCAGATGCTGCTTCTAGTGCTGTTTTACATCTTATGTATGTTTTAGCATCATCAAGTGTTGTCCATGGTTTAATTCTATCAGTGTAGTCTTCCAAAGTTGGTTCAAATGTACAAAAGTCATTATGATTCTTACTTTCATATATAATGAATGACCTATAATTATCTTCTTGTCCGTCAACATTTACAACATAAATTTTAGCACGACGTCCATTTTTATTTAACCATGAGCATGCAAATACTGGATCATAATTTTCCATATTTTCTCTTATGTACTCACAAAGCTCACTCGGCTTGTGTATTTCTTCGTATTTCATTTTTATTCACCCTTTAATTATATGCCTCAAATTAGGCGTGCTTGCTAATTATAGCATAAAATTATTTATTTAGCAAGAAGGTCTACTATTAAATCACTTATCTCTGTTGGATTATCTAGTGTAACTCCTGCCATTAGTGCTGCTTCACTATAAAGAATCTTAGTATATTTATTGAATTCATCTTTATCATTCTTATATAAATCTTTTAATTTTTCTGCAATCTTATGATTTTCATTTATTTCAAGAACTTTTTCAGCATTTATTGGCATATCAGTTCCCATTGATTTAAATACTTTTTCCATTTCAATTGAAATATCACCTTTAACAGATAATGCTACTGGATGATCTTTAAGTTTATTAGAGAATCTTACTTCTGATACTCCAGGAAGTACTTTCTTCATATCTTCAAACATTTTTTCAGAGTCTTTATTCATTTTATCATTTTTTTCTTTTTCTTCTTTTGAAGATAAATCAAAATTATCACTTAAAACATTTACAAACTTCTTACCTTCATATTCTTGAAGTGCAGTAAGTGCAAACTCATCAACATAATCTGTTAAATACAAAATATCATATTTATCTTTAACCTGATCAAGTTGTGGCATTTTATCAATCTTATCTACTGTTTCACCTGATGCATAATAAATAGAATCTTGTTCTTTTGACATAGCATCAACATATTCTTTTAATGTAATTAAATCTTGCTTCTTAGCAGAATAGAACATTATTAAATCTTTAAGTTTATCTTTGTTAGTTCCAAACTTGTCATAAACACCATATTTTAAATTAGCTCCAAATACTTTAAAGAATTCTTTATATTTTTCTCTGTCATTTTTAAGCATAGACTCAAGTTCTTTTCTTATCTTGCTTTCAACTGATTTTGCAATTACTCTAACACTATAAGATTTTTGTAAAGTCTCACGTGAAATATTAAGAGGTACATCTTCTGAGTCTATTACACCTTTTACAAATGAAAAATAGTCTGGTAGCAAGTCACTACATTTATCCATTATCATAACGCCACTTGAGTAAAGTGCTAAACCTTTTTCGTAATCTTTTGTATAGAAATCATATGGAGCTTTCTTTGGAATAAACATCAATGCTTTATATGTTGCATCTCCTTCAACATTTGATGTAATTGTATAAAGAGGTGCTTCATAATCATTAAATCTATCCATATAGAAGTTATCATAGTCTTCCTGCTTTACATCTTTTTTATCTTTCTTCCATAGAGGTATCATTGTATTTATTGTTTCAATCTCATTTTTATCAATAAACTTGTCTTTATTTTTAGGATCTTCTACATGTTTAGTGACTTCCATCTTAATTGGATATCTTATATAATCACTATACTTCTTAATAAGTTCTTTTAACTTATTTTCATCTAAGTAATCACTATATTTAACTTCATCTGTATCATCTTTTAAATAAAGAGTAATCTCTGTTCCATTATCTTTTTTATTTGAAACATTTACAGAATATCCATCTATTCCAGAAGACTCCCAAAGATATGATTTATCACTCTTAACACTTTTAGTATCAACAGTTATTTTTTTAGCAACCATAAAAGCACTATAGAATCCAACACCAAACTGACCAATTATATCAATATTCTTAGAGCCTTTATCTAAACTCTCTTTAAAAGCTTCAGATCCTGACTTAGCAATTGTACCTAAGTTGTCATCTAACTCCTTATCAGTCATACCAATACCATTATCAGTAATTGTTATAGTACGTTTTTCTTTATCATAGCCTATATTTATTGCAAGTTTATCTTTATCTACTTTAATCTTTTTATCAGTTAAACTTTCAAGATAAACTTTATCAAGAGCATCACTAGCATTACTAATTAACTCCCTTAAAAATATATCTCTATTAGTATAAATAGAATTAATCATTAAATTTAAAAGCTTTTTGCTTTCTGATTTAAACATTTTTTTTGACATTATCACCATCTCCATTGTATGTTATATAATAAAAATTAGCACTTGTCAAGTTTAAGTGCTAATTTTCTGCTAAAAAAAAGTAGAATCTAATCTACTTCAATCTTTTTTCAAGTTTCTTAACAGGTTCACTATACTCTCTTATGTCTATTTGAGTATTAGTATTAATACCATCTGATGTTATTTTTCTTTTTATTGTACTATCAAGTACGAATTCTTCAACGTTATTGTAATGCATAGTACCTCTATAAGTAGTTTTATAGTGTACACCATTGTTTCCAGTAATATAGCTTGTTATTCCAACATTTACTTTTTTGTTATTTTTTAAAACTATATTTCTTTCTTCTGAAATACTTAGGTTTTCATCTTCTACTGAATCATTTGTTAGTTTTCTATATTCATTATATCCATCAGATTCTTCAATAACATTCATTAACTTATCTAAATTTCTTTTATAAAATATTAATTTTTTTATTTCTTTCATATTATTTAACTCCCTTCAAAATATAAACTTTACCATGACCACCTTTAGTATGGTCATAATTTCTAATTTCGTTTGCTTCTTCCATAGAAACACCATAGTATATTGCAAGATTAGTTGTCATCTGTTCATAATCCGTAATAGCTTTTAAATAGTTTTTATCTTCTATTTCATTTGAAATTTTAACTAAATATATATCATAAATAGTACTGCAAAAATCTTTATCTTTTTCTTTATCAATATATCCTGCAATTACTGGTCCAACAGTATCATATTCTTTTAAGATTTCACTAAATTTTTCATCTTTTTGCATAAATTCATCACGTAAAAATCTTAAATTTTGCATAGTTTTACATTTATCATCTTTGCCTAATACTTCATGTACTACTGTTGTGATATAGCATAGTGATGGACTATTATAGTTTTTATCTTTAAAGTTAGAACAAGCTGATTCATTTCCATAATAGTACTGTCTATATCTTTCACAGTATCCTTTAGAGCTTGGAGAAAATCCTGGATCAAACCAAGTACAATCAAAACAGTTTCCCATAATTATATTTTCTTAACGTTTGATGAGTCCATACTATCAGAAAATTCATCAGGATTCATACTATTATACATCATCATATATTCTTTTCTTCCATCAGCTATTGTCGATTTAGTAAGAGTAAATGGAACACCACTTATCTTACGTAAATTATCTACTCTTAAACCTAATATAGTAGATTTGATAAGCTGCTTTTCTTTTTCTTTATTCCAATTATTATTCATAATTCATATCTCCCCTCTGAATTAGTAAGCTGATTATATCACTTTTTTCTTTATTTTTCAAGTTATCTCAATAATTATTTTCATATCTTCTTTTAAACTTTTCTATTGCAGATTCTCTTTTTATTACCATTTCTTTTTTTATATCATTATTAGGTTTATTTTTTATAGTAGTAACTTATTCTATTTTGTCTTCTGGATACATTGTTATAATATCTGTTATAAAGTTAGTTATAACTGTTATATCAAGTCCATCAACACAAACATTATATCTTGCAAAGAATTCATCTATTATTGGAGTTTCATTTTTTATTTCCATTATTTATCTAAATTCCCCACCTTAAAATAAAAAGAAAACTACTTTTTAATTTTCTTCTTACTCTTACCAGTATTAAGATTAAATATACCTATTAATCCTTCTGCTTCTCTAGCAGCTTCTTCTACTTCTAAATCATCCATTAAATTAGATATATGTTTAATCTTACTATATGTCATTAAATCAAGCTCATGACTATTACATGATGAAAGAAGTCTAACAAGTTTAGGGCCTATTTCATCATATCTTTTTAAAGAACCTTTATAATTATATTTATTAACTATTTTTCTTAACCCTTTAACATTTTTTAGGACTACATTTCCATCCTTAATATTTAATTTATTAATTAAATATTCTGTTAAATAGCATCTATCAGTTTCCATATTATTTCCTTAAAACTTTAACTTTATTATCTCTTTTTATTATAATACTATTAATAGAGCTAATATCATTATTTATGAGTGCTACTAAAAGATCAGCATCTTCTAATGCTTCACTATAACAAGATTGCACTACTTTATCATCTATTCTAAGTATTCTTTTATAAACATGATTATTAATTTCTTTATCATTAAGACTTATTAATTCATCTCTAGTATCTTTTCCAATTCTTTCATAATCATTTAATGGTCCATTATAATCCTTATATTTCTTAGCATTTTTAATTAATCCATACATATCATTAATAACTTTCTTATCAATCTTATAACCTTTACTTATTAAATAACCTGTTACATAGCATCCTCTTGCATTTGCATATTTTTCATTTTTTCCTTTAAATAACATAATACACACTCTCCATTTACACAATATTATAAATTATTTTCTAATTTTTGCAAGTATTCTTGGAATTCTTTTGGTGGTTCTACATCAAAATGTAAATGTTTTTGTGTTATTGGATGCACAAAATCTATAGAATATGAATGAAGCATTTGACCAAAACTACTTGCATTTTTATTTTCATATAAAGGATCATTTGTAATAGGATGTCCAATATATGCCATATGAACCCTTATTTGATGCGTTCTTCCAGTATCAAGTTTACATAAAACAAGTGTATTGCTTTTAAATCTTTTTAACACTTTAAAGTGTGTTATAGCATTACGACTATTTTCACTTGTTACACACATTTTTTCTCTATTCTTAGGATCCCTCCCAATTGGTGCATCAATAGTGCCTGATGCTGGTCCAATTATTCCATCAACAATTGCTAAATATTTTCTTTCTATTTCTTTATTTTTTATCATCAAACTTAACTTTTCTAGTGCATCATTCGTTTTTGCAACAACCATTAAACCACTAGTATCTTTATCAATTCTATGTACTATTCCAGGTCGCATATTCTTAGTTTTTCCTTTGCCAAGGTGATAAAGTACTGCATTTACAAGTGTATGATTATAATTACCAGGTGCTGGATGAACAACCATACCACTTTCTTTATTTACAATCATTAAGTAAGGATCTTCATAAACGATATCTAGTTTTAAATTTTCTGGTTCAACATCTATCGAAAAGTCTAAATCATCATCAACTTCTATCCTATCGCCATTTGATACTTTAAAACTTTCTTTTTCAGTCTTTCCATTTACTTTTACTTTATCTTGTTTAATTAAATTTTGTACTTTGCTTCTAGAAATATCTAAAACATTACTTAAATATTTATCTAGTCTTTCAGTGCCTTCTTCTACTATTAATTCTTTCACTATTATCACTTCCAATCATAGAAATTATAAGTATTATAACACCAAATACTACATATGTATCTGCTAAATTAAATATAGGGAAGTAGTATTTAAATATAACTATACCAATAAAATCTATTACTTTACCAAATACTACTCTATCTATTAAATTACCTATTAATCCACTAATAATTAGTATTATAGATATCTTAGAAGCTTTTTCATCTAACTTCTTATAATAACTAATTAAGAAATAAAGAACTATTAAACTTATAATTATAAGAAGCCATCTTTTACCTTCAAAAAGACTAAAAGCAGATCCAGTATTAGTAACATAAGTTAAATAAAATTTATTTTTAATTATATCAATAACCTCCAAGTAATTAATAAATTTAGTAGCTAGCACTTTCGTTATTCTATCAGTTAAAATCAAAATAATCGTTAAAATTAAATCTTTCTTTTTCATTTTTCACCTTTTAATATAGTAACATTATTAATTATTATTTGGTAATTAGAAAGTCTCCTTTCAACTCTTCCATTTATTTTTAATATGTCTTTGTTATTTACATCATATAATTTGTAAGCTTTTGGAAACAAAGTATATTCTATACTTCCAGTTGCATCACTTCCTTTAATGAATGCCATATCTTCTCCCTTCTTAGTTTTAATTTTTCTTACATTTTCAACATATATAAGTGTATTAACACCTCTATTTAAATACTTAGGTATATCTTTTATTAAAACTACATCGTGACTTTCACTAAAGTATTTGCTTGTAGGATGTCCTGTTAAGTAAAATCCTAATAAATCTTTTTGTTTTTCAAGTAATATACTAAAGTCAAATTCTTCTTTTAGTGTAAGTTCAGGCTTCATTACCATGTCATCATCTAAATCTTTTGTAAGTGTTGCATAATTATATAGGTTATCCAAATTTTCTATTAAAGTATTTATATTTATATTAAATCTTCTAAATGCACCAATATATATTAAACTTTCTAGAGATCCTTTTGAAACTCCTTCTTTTACAAGATGAGAAAAAGCATCATATATATCTTTAAAAGGTTCACGCCTTGCATCAATTATTTTATTAGCAACTGCTTCCCCTACTTCTTTAACTGCACTAAAAGGCATATAAATGTTTTTATCATTATAAATATAATTTTTATCACTTATATTTATTTCAGGAAGGCAAATGTTTATTCCTTTTTCTCTAGCTTCTCCAATATATTCATATGTCTTTAAAGAAACTCCTATAACATTATCAAGTAAATTCTTGTAAAATACTTCTTTATAGTATGTTTTAAAGTATGCTAAACGATATGCAATAGTTGAATATGCAACAGAGTGAGATCTATTAAATCCATATCCTGCAAATGCTAAAATATTGTCATATACTTTTTTTGAAATAATAGGATTTCTTCCCATTTTAGATGCTTTATCCATAAATTTTGTTTCTTCTTCTTTTAATAAATCAATTTTTTTCTTTGACATAGCACGGCGAAGTATATCAGCTTCTCCTAAAGTATATCCTGCATAAACGGAAGCAGCCATCATAATCTGCTCCTGATAAATAAATATACCATATGTATTTTTTAGAACTGGTTCTAAAGATGGGTCTAAATACTCTACTTTTTCTTCTCCATGCTTTCTTCTAATATAAGTGTCAATATTATGACTAGGTCCTGGTCTATAAAGAGCGATAGATGCAAAGATATCTTCAAATGAATTTGGTTTTAATCTTCTTAAAAATTCTTTCATACCATCACTTTCAAATTGAAATATACCAGTTGTATCACCGCGAGAAAATACTTCTAATACTTTCTTATCATTAAGAGGTATCTTATAAAAATTAATGTCTTTTTCATAAAATTCTTTTATATCTTTAAGTATATTAGAAATAATAGTTAAATTTTTAAGTCCCAAAAAGTCCATCTTAAGAAATCCTAAAGACTCTAGATATTCTGATGAATATGATGTTAGATACATTCCATCTTCCTCTTTTAAAGGTACCATTTCATCTAGGTCAATCTTACTCATTACAATACCTGCAGCATGGGATGACGTATGTCTAGGAAGTCCCTCTAGTCTTAAACTTATATTAAATACTTTCTTTAGTGTATCATCGCTTTCAATCCGAGTTCTAAAGTTAATATTATCTTTATAAATAGTTTTTAAATCATCTTTAGAGTTTATAATAAGTTTTGAAAGAGAATCTATTTTATATTGAGGAATATTAAGGCATCTTCCTGTGTCCCTTAAAACTTGTTTAGAGGCCATTGTTCCAAATGTTATGATACCTGCAACTTTTTTTACACCATACTTTTCTCTAACATATTTTATTACATCCTCTCTTCTTGAATCAGGAAAATCTGTATCAATATCAGGCATTGTCTTTCTTTCTGGATTTAGAAATCTTTCAAAAAGTAAATCATATTTAATTGGATCAATTTCTGTTATACCAATTGAGTATGCAACTAAGCTTCCTGCAGCAGATCCTCTTCCCGGTCCTACTAATATTCCATTTTTTTTAGACCACGCAATAAAATCAAATACAATTAAAAAGTAATTTGTAAACCCCATTTTAGTTATTACATCTAGTTCATATAATAATCTTTTTTTATAAACATCAGTAACATTACCATCAAGTCTTTTATAAAGCCCTTTTTCTGAAAGAGTATAAAGATACTTTACACTATCCTCTCCATTTGGAGTTTCAAAAATTGGTAAATAATTTTCTTTAATAGGAAAAATTACATTACAAATTGATAATATTTTCTCTTCATTAATTAAGCCTAATCTATCAGTATACTCATAAATATTTTCTTCATATAAGTTTTTATCTTTTATATCATAATTTAAATCATCACTTATTTTCTTTCCATCACGTATTAAAAAAGCATATTCTAAATACTTATAATCTTCTTTTTTTAAATATAAACATCTTCTAAAAAAAACTATATTTTTTGTAATTAAAAGAGCTTCTTTTTCTTCATTTAAATTTTCATAACCTAAATATAAATCAGTATAAACATTACTTAATTCTTTAAATTTATCTTTATATTCAAAGTATAAAACACATATTAAATCACTATTATACTTTCTTAAATCATCAAATGAAAGCTTATTACTATTTTGAAGAGTTGATATTTTAACTAAGTTTTGATACCCTTTAAAGTTTTTCGCATATAAATTAACTTCTAAATCATCTAAGATAGCATCAAGAGAAAATACGGGTTTTATACCCTCTTTCTCTGCTAAAGCTTTAAACTTCATTAAAGCATACATATTAGTATCAGAAAGTGATATCTTAGTTAAGCCACTTTTCTTAGCATAATTAATTATATCTTCAACTCTAATTAGAGATGATAAAAGTGTGTAGCAGCTTCTAATATTAAGCATATAAAAATCTCCTATTCATCTATTCTTTCAACACTATAAAAGTAATAATTTGTGCCTTCTAATTTAAATGTATATTTATATCTAGTAAGTTTACTGTAATCTACTTTTTTCTTTATTTCATCAAGTGTACCAGTATAAGTTGCAAGACTATTTGAATCCATATCTTTCTTAATAATTATATTTCCAGTAGACTGATAAACGCCATCAGATATCTTCTCCTGCTCTTCTTCTGCAAAACCAACTCTTGCATTAATTTCTATTCTATCATTATATTGATATGCAGATGTTATCTTATCAAAATATACATAGCCATCTTTATTGGTTGTATCACAAGTTTCATTTTTATTTATTGTATAAGTTCCAGCATCAGCATCATACTTAACATAAGAACATATTGTTTCAAAAGATCTGTTCTTATAAACACTGTTAGACCCCACAATATTCTTATAACCACTTTCTAAAATAGATGCTGAAAAAGAATTATTATTATCAAGAGTAAGACGAGAAAGTGCCATTTCTTTTATAAAAGCACTATCCATATACTCTGCATATACTTTGTCTTCAGAGTAAAAATAATAGTGTCTTAAAGCAGCATAGCTTCTACCAAGTTCAACACTCTTATAAAGACTTTGTACTTTAGAGTCATTAATATCAAGCTTAACTTTAGTCTCACTATCTTTCACTTTGTCACTTTCAACTTTAACATTCTTAGTAGTTATCTTAATTACACCACTTAAAAATAATATATAAACTAAAAGTACTAAAACAACAACTAATAAAACATTATTAAGAACTCTATCAGTCTTTAATATTTTCTCATCTTTTTTATCCTTTTTCATTTATATCATCCTTTTCTTTTTAATATATTAATTAATTTTTTATCAAACACTATTAAATCGTTTTCATCAATAAACATCTGTCTTCTCATGCACCAAGCATTGTAGTTAATGCCATATCAGTTGCACATATTTTATGAAGATTACAAATATATGAAAAATTAATAGAATCATTTACAGTATCAAGCATAAATTTCCAAGCATTTTTTATTCTTAAAAATTTTTCTATGTCTTTAACTGAAACATTATTAACTACAACTCCCTCATATATAGCTCATGTTTGAGAAAAAGTTACATTAATACTCTCAAGTTTAGCATTCTTAAAAATAGTATCAACTATATTTCTTTTTGACCAAAATATATTATCTTCTAAAGCTATTTTATATTTATTTTCCATATGTATCACCTGACTATATTATACACGATAAAACGAGTGTATGAAAGCTAAATAATATATTTTTGATAAATATTTTTCTCATTTTTTTAAAATTAAAAAGATTAAAGTCTTTATTCTCTAATCTCTAATTATAAATAATAAGTTCATGTTCTGCACGAGTTACTGCAACATATAAAAGATTTTTTTCTTTTCCCTTAAATGAATTTACTCTGTCATTATAAATAATAACTCCTCCAAACTCAAGTCCCTTAGAAAGATATGCCGGTACTATAATAATATTTTTATTAAAATCTTTATCTTCTTCTTTTAGAAGTGTTATTTCAGGGCTAGCAAGTAGTTTATATATCTTTTCAGCTTCATTATCATCTTTAGTAATTATTGCAATATCAGTATATAAATCCTTTAAATAATTAATATCATCTTCTAAGCTTTTCTTTAAATCAGCAATATTCTTTCTTATAATTACATCTTTACCTGTTTCATTTCTAATAGCATTTACATGGTTAAGTCCAAGTATTTTATTAGAAAAATTAATTATTTCTGGAGATGATCTATAAGTTTTATTAAGCATCATAAAGTTAGTATCACCTTTAAAAAGTCCTTTTAATGTTTCTAGCGAATCATAATGATAATAAGGATTTATATTTTGGTTAGTATCTCCAAGTATTGTAAAATGAGCTTTCTTAAATATATTTTTTAGTATAACATATTCAAGTATATTATAGTCTTGAGCTTCATCTACAACTACTTCTTTAATTAAAAGGTCTGTTTTATATCCTTCTAGTTTTCCTTTTATAAATGTAATTAATAAAGCATCTTCGTAATTAGCTTCTTTTTTATTAATAAATGATTTTATTTCATCATCTGATAATTTCATTCTAGAATATTTGCTTTTAAAGAAATCACTATAAATATTCTTAAAATCTAAATCAAAATTAATAGTTTCTTTAATAATTCTTTTAAAAGTTGTTTTTTTCTTTTGCGTTCCTTTATAAAATCTTTCGGAAAGTTTTGATGCTATTTCATCTAATCTTTCAAAAAGGGGCATTCTATTATATTTGTAATGTAAATAATCATTTAACTCCTTCTTACAAATTAAATTCTTGTCGAGTATAATATCACCATTAAATGAAGCATTTTTTTCAAAATCATTTAAATAATAAATTAAATCTCTTAATATTTCATCACTTTGTTTATATCTTACTAATTCTTCATCATCTTCTTCTCCCATGTAATAACGTGATAAAAAATGTGTATAAGATTCTACTCCTTTATATTCTGTTAAGAAGTGTCCTAAATACTCATGGAATGTTGTCTCTTTAGTATTTCTCTCACCAAGAGAAGGTAGTACTCCACTAATATACTCTGAAAATACATTATTAGGAGAAAAAATAAGTATTTTAGATGATGTTAAATCTTTTTCTTTGTAAAGAAGGTAAGCTATTCGGTGAAGTGCTACTGTTGTTTTACCAGATCCAGCTAGTCCTTCAACAATTAAATTATCTGACCTTGTGTCTCTAATTACTCTATTTTGTTCTTTTTGTATAGTGTTTACAATTGACTTTAATTTGTCAGATGTGTTTGATGCTAAGGCATCCTGTAAAAACTCATCAGTGATATTAAGATTACTATCAAATACACTAATTAATTTTTTATTCTTTATCTTATACTGTCTTTTTCTTTTTAATACACCTTTAACCAGTCCACCTGGTGCATCATATTCAGATGGACCTAACTCATAATCATAGTAAAGAGAACATATTGGACTTCTCCAATCATAAAGAATGTTTTCATCTTTATCTCTTAGATATGTTGTAGAAATATATATATTAAATTCTTCACCATCTTCATCTTCAAAAATAATAGATGCAAAGAAAGGATTATTTTCTATATTTTTAAGTCTTTTAAAACGTTCGTATTTAGAGTCTTTCCTAGAAACTTCTCTTGCATCTTCTTCCATCCTACTTGCAATATCACCAGCATCAAGTGATGCAAAATCATCCCACATCATCTTTTGAAATTCTTTATAGTTTTCTTCTTCCTTTATATTTTTAAAACCTAGTGTATCAAGTTCTTCTTTTAATTTTTTATTAACTAATTCTAAATGTTTTTTTTCTTTCTTTATCTCTTCTTCTGTAATCATAAATCTTCTCCTAGTATACTATTTAATTTTATCACAAACTAAATATAATAAAAGGAAAAAATGTAAATAAAGATGTAAAACAATTAAACTTTTAATGACATTTGCATATTATAAATTAGAGGTGGAGATTATGTACAATAATCCATTTATGTATAATCCTGGGACATCAACTGGACTCTTAGGATCTCTTAAAAATATTGGTTTAGGAACAATTCTTTCAAATACACAAAAAACACTTGGAATAATAAATCAAGCTATTCCAATTGTATATCAAGTAAAACCTTTAATTAACAATATGAGAACTGTTTTTAAAATTGCAGGTGAAATGAATAAACCTGATTATAAAGAAACTGCTAAAGAAGTTTTAAGTGAAGAAAGTGGAAAACCAGTTTTTTATATATAATAAAAGAGCCTTTAATAGGCTCAAAGTTAAGATAGAGAGTATTTATAAAAAATTTAAATACAAAATATATGTTTTAACAAAAGCATATAAAATTTATCCTAAATTACCACACTTCTTTCTTTTTACACACTAATCATAACAATATTTTATGTAATAAATATAAAAAGATTATGTGAAATTATGTTATTTTTTTATTTTTATCTTATAGTTATTATAATCTCTTTCAAATGATGAAATATTTTTAACTTGATTATTTATATAATCAATTTCTTTTTCTATGTAATTGTATAGCTTTTTAACATCACTATTTTTTGATGTATTAAAGTAACAATTATCCATTACATACATATTTAAAATATCAGGTATTCTTCTAAGTGGAGATGTAATAGGCGCATAAATATAATTTTTTGATTCTGGATCATCAGGCATAATTCCGTATGTTTTTTTAGATGGACATGAAGAAAGCATATTAAGAAGTACTTTATAATCATCACTTAAGAACGCTCTTTTATTTTTTACAAGTTCTTGTGAAAGTTCACTATTATTTACTACTTCATCAAAATTATAATAAACAGCAGGTAAAGAATTTGAGTAAAAGTAATTACCTATTTCTGTATTAAGTCTTTTTGAAAAATAGTTTATAATATAACTTGATTTACTTTTTCCTTTTTCTTCAGTAAGTTCAAGTAAATTTCTAATACTTTTTGGTTCATTTTCTGTTTTTATTAAATTATCCATAGTTTTAAAATTATATGAATATGTATTAATAATATTTGCTTTTAAACATTTCTTATCAAGTATTTCACCATCTTTAGTTAATTTAATAAAATAACATCTAGCAGGTGTCTTTTTATTAACGCCTAATGAATTCATTTCTAAAACTACATCTGGAAATAAATTAAATCTTGTTTCACTATCTATGTATATTGGCATAGCGCGTCTCAATGATTCTTTAATAATTGGAGAATCAATTGGATAACTTGCAAGTATATCAGCAACATAAATACCCACAAGATAAGTACCATCCTTTAATTTTTCACAAGATATAGCATCATCCATAATTTTAGTGCCTGGTTGATCAATTGAAATAATTTTCTTTTTTATTACTTTTAATCCACTTGTATCTTTTATTGTTTCAATACTATCCATAATATCTTTATTAAATTTTACACTAACAGAGTATTTCTTTGAAAGTTCATCTAATGTATCTTCTTTTTCTTTTTTAGCTCCTATTAAAAATTCATATAAATTATTTAAATAAAATAATTTTGTTTCATAATTTTTATCTTTTTTAGCATTTTTTTCCAAATCTTCAATACATATTTTTAATTTTCTTAATATTAAACGCTTTTCTTTATAATCTAGTTTAAATTTATCTTCTCCATACATTATGTTTAATAAATCTCTATAAAAAGGTAAATCACGTCCAAGTGTATCAATACATTCAATTATCTCTATGTATTTGCTACATACATTTTTAAAAAGTGATGTGCCAGTTTTATCTTTTATGTTTACTAATGAATTTGTTCTATTAAATATTTCTTCCAAGTAATCAATATTTCTTTTATCTATTGCCTCCATAATAAATGCATAAGAACTAGACTCTTTATTTAAAATATAATTTTCTAAATGTTCTAGAGCTTTTCTAAATTTATATAGTCTTTTTCTTACATCCTCAGGTAAAGCATTATTTAATGATAAATCTTCAATTAAAGCATAAATTCCTTTAATTTTTCTAAGTATTGATTTTCTATTAATTGATGGATTAACATCAAGTACATTTTTAATAGATTCAACTGAATTAAAAAGAGTGTCAAAATCTATATAGAAAAATTCATTATAATCAAAGAGTTTATCTCTCATAAGAGCAAACAAATAATTTGTTATATGATTGTTTGATAAATCTCCTGTTTTTTCTTTTATTGATTCTACTGAAATATTACATTTTCCATTTTCTATATTTAATTTTTTAACACTCTCTTGCATTTTAGTCCCTCCTATCCTTACTTATAAGCTTCATTTCGATTGAAAGAGATTTAATTCTTTCAATAATTCTTCTAGCTTTCACTCTAGACGGGGAACTATTTGATGTTAGATGCTCTTCTAATTCTTCCAAGGTTAAGTTTGATGTAAAAAATGTAGGTAAATTTTCATTCATTCTATATTCTAGTATTGGAAGAAGTATCTCATCTCTATTCCATTCCGTAACACTTTCTGCACCAATATCATCTAAAAGTAGTATTGGAGCTTTTTTTATTTCATCATATCTTTCATCATATGATACACCAAATGATGCTTTAAGACTTCTTAAAAATTCAGGATAATGCACAATTATTCCCTTTACACCTTTTTTTGCAAGCTCATTAAAAAGTGCTGATATCATATATGTTTTACCAGATCCAAAAGATCCTGTTAAATAAATTCCTTTAGTTTCAGTGTTACTTAAATAATTATCAGTAAATTCTTTAAAATATTTAATTATTGGTAATCTATTCTTATCATCTTTATAAAGATTTTTATAAGATGAAGTCTTTAATCTTTCAGGTTCTTCATAAAATTTAATACTAGATGTTTTTAAATACTCATCCATTTTAGAGCATGGAACTTCACTAAATATAATTCTATCATTATATTTTTCCGGTGTTAAAAGATATCCCTTTACATCTTGTTTACATTCTGAAAGATTATTACAACCAGCACATTTTTTTCTCATTTCAACACAAGACTTTAAAATACTTGTATACTTATAAAGCTTTTCTCTTGGAATATCTAAACTTGCAACATAATTTTTAAAATCTTTATCAAGCAATTCTTTATCAAAGTTTTTTTCTAAGTCAAAGTGATGAGTATTTTTTACAATGTTTTCTAATTTTTCCATAAACTCACCACCCAAATCTATTTTTATTTTAATATGAAAATACTGATATGTAAATATTAAAATTCTAATTTTTTCAAATTATCTGTAAAATTAATTTCTATCGTACCAGATTCTTTTGTTGACAATATTTTTGCATTTATTTTTTTTAGTCTTTCAAGTGTTTCAATGCTTGGGTGATTAAACTTATTATTAACGCCAGCTGAAATAAGTGCATACTTAGGCTTTATTTCCTTTAAAAATTTATCACTTGTACTTGTCTTACTTCCATGATGCCCTACTTTTAAAATATTTATATAAGGTAAATTGTAATGCTTCATAATATATTCTTCTGAATTAAAATTAGCATCTCCCATAAAAAGCAAACTAATATTTTTATATTCTCCATATAAAACATTACTGGATGAATTTTCATCATTTAAATTTGTATTAATTTCTGTAAAATGAAATGCTCCTATATCAATATTATCCCCTTCATAAAGGATATAAACTTTATAGTATCTTTCAAGTTCTCTTTCTAAATAATTTTTTCTATTACTATTAATATATATTTTATCTATATTAAAATTATTTGTTAAATAAAGTGCATCACCCATATGATCCATATCACCATGTGTAAGAACTAAATAATCTATCTTTCTAATTCCTTTACTTTTTAAATATGGTATTGTCGTATTAGTAATTGTTTCATGACTTGATTTTCTTTTATACATTAGTTTACCACCTGTATCAATCATCATATTAGTGCCCTCACTATGAATTAAAAATGAATCTCCCTGTCCTACATCAATCATAGTTATATAATCTTTATCAAATATTTTAAAATAATTATAATGAAATAAAAATAAACAAAAATATACAATTATAAAACTTTTCTTTTCTAGTATAATAAATAAAAATATAAGTATAATATAAATAACGTAAACAATTATATTTAGTTTTCCTACTATAATATATGTATTTATAGATGAAAGTAACATTAGACTTTTTTCAAGTATAAGTATAAACAAGTTATAAATAGGTTCAAATATAGGGAGCAATAAAGAAATTATTGATGATGGAAAAAGTATGTATGTAACAAATGGAACATAAAACAAATTATATATTATTGATAAAGCATTTATACTATAAAAGTTATATAAAGTAACAGGAAGGCTTACTAAAAATGATAAAGTACTAGTAAAAAATAATTTAATAAAATAATTATCATATTTATTTAAGAGTTTACTTCCAATTATTAAAGTAAAACTAATTAGAAATGAATAAATAAAACCAATATCAAATATAAAGAATGGATTAATTAAAATAGTTATAGAGAAAGTTAAAAAGAAAATACTTATACTATCTACATAAAAATAATAAATCTTATTAATAGATAAAAGTATAAAGAATAAAAATGCTCTAATAATAGATGGAGATGATCCAATTAAAAGTGCATAAAGTGTAAGAAATAATATTGTTAAAAAATATCTTTTCTCTTCTTCTATTTTTAATTTCTTAAATACTTTTAAAAGAAAACTTGTGATAAATCCAACATGCATACCACTAATTGCAAATAAATGGCTTATTCCAACATCTCTCATAGCATTAATATATTTCTTTTGTACACCACTTTTATCTCCAAGCAAAGTTAATTTTAAGTAACCATTATTTTTAAACATACTAAAGTAATTATTAATAATATTTTTAATAAAATAGATTGAATTATAAGATTTACCAATTTTACTTATTTTTTCTATTTTTAGCATATAAAATATTTTTCTATAGTAAGAATATTTTTGGTAACTGAATGTATTAGGGGTTCTGTTATTAGGAATCTTAGACAAATCACCACAAGCATTAACCTTATCACCTAATTTAAATTTAACTTTTTTGTAAAGGTATCCATTAACTGATTCTTTTTTAAGTTTTAAAGTAATACTTGTTTTACCATCTTTATATGAATAAGATGTAATAATTCCTCTTAAACATTTAATATTTTTATTTAAGCTAGTTTTATGTCCTATATTAATTCTAAATAAAGATATAATTAAACTAATTATTAAAATAATTATATATGTCTTTTTAGATAGTAAAATGATCCTTAATTTTATCATATATACTATCACCTATTCCACTTATTTCTTTAAGCTGTTCAATACTTGTAAATGATCCATGTTCTTCTCTATATTTAATTATTGAATCAGCTTTAGCATCACCTATACCAGAGATTGTCATCAAATCTTCTTTAGTTGCAGTATTTAGGTTTACTATTGCATTAGTACTTGAACTATCATTATTTTCAGTATTACTGCTATCTATACATGCATCGTTTTCTACATCACCTACTCCTTCTTTGCATTTATCTATTTTTATATTTTCTTCCTTTTTTGTTTTTACAAAATCAGCAACTTCTGCTTTAGAGTATATTATAATTACCATTTCATCTTTTAATTTCTTAGACAAATTAATAACATCAGTTGACGCATTATAAGTAAGTCCACCTGCAGCATTAATAGCATCTTCTACTCTTAAATCACTATTAAGTGTATAAAGTCCAGGATTTATAACTTCTCCTTTTACATCAACTTTAACTTCATAATTTTCCTCTTTTTTTTCATCTACTTTATCCTCCTTCTTAGAAATCATAACTTTTTTCTTAACAACTTTTACTTTTTCTTTTTGAAATATCTTTTTATTTGAATAAAGATAAAATAAACTAGAAATAGATCCAAGTACTAT
Organism: uncultured Eubacteriales bacterium; assembly: GCA_900319955.1. GTDB lineage: Bacteria > Bacillota_I > Bacilli_A > RF39 > UBA660 > UBA2730. The sequence continues at coordinate 64,338 of ONQM01000003.1, forward strand.
TAAAAAAATAATAATTAAAACTTTTCTATGTCTATACGAAAAACTCATTTTTTCACCTCCCTATATATAATATTCGACAAAACTTTTAAGAAGTGCAAAAAAAAATGAAAAAAGTTTAATTTTTTCATTTTTTAGTTTTATTATAAAAAATTATTTTAGTAACTCTTCAAATCCTTTTATTAGATGTGAATTATCAGCACATCCAAGGAATAAAACAACATTCCCTTTTTCTTTTTCAAGTTTGTCAATTGTATCTTCCTCAACCATTTCAGAATCTTTTATTTTATCTGCAATTATATGAGAAGTAACTCCCGGATAATCCTCTTGCTTTTCTCTATTTGCCCTTATTTCTGTCATATATACTTTATCTGCTAAACTTAAAGATTTTATAAAATCATCTGTAAAGTCTTTTGTTCTTGAGAATGTATTTGGGCGAAATACTGCAACTATTTTCCTTTTTGGATATCTTTGTCTAGCTGCTTCAATTGTTGCTTTTATTTCTGTTGGATGATGTGCATAATCATCTACTATTATAGTACCATTAATTTCTGTTACTTCAAATCTTCTTTTTGCATTAACAAAGGTTAATAGTTCACTCTTTATTTTATCTATTCCTATACCTAGTTTATTTGTAAGGATAATTGCTGCAGTTGCATTCATAACATTATGTTTTCCAAAAAGAGGTATTTCAAAATTACTTAATAGTTTATTGCTTTCATATAAGTCAAATGAAGATCCTTTTTCATCTAATTTTACATTTTTTATAATATAATCATTATTATCATTAAAACCATAATATAACATTTTTGTTTTAGAATTAATTCTTCTTACAGTTTCATTATCTCCATTTGCAATAACAAGTTCTTTAGTATTATTTGTAAATTTTTCAAATGTTTCTTTTAAGTCTTCTATATCTTTATATATTTCCATATGTTCTTCTTCAATATTTGTTATTATTGAATATACTGGATGATAGTATAAAAAATGTCTATTAAATTCATCACTTTCTACTACATAATATTTATTTTTTCTCGATGCATATCCATCTCCTGCTCCTATAAAATAGTTTGTACCTAGTGTATCTTCTAAAATATGTCTTATTAGAGAAGATGTAGTTGTTTTACCATGTGTTCCAGATACACCAATTGTTGTAAATTCATCTATAACTTTTCCCATTATTGCAGCATAAGGTTCTACAGTAAGACCCATTTCTTTTACTCTTTTAAGCTCTGGATTATCACCCTTTACTGCAACACTATATGTTACAATTGTATCTTTTTCTATATTATGTTCATGATCATAATATATTTTTATTCCTCTTTTATTAAGTCCATCTTCTGTAAATTTGTATCCTTTAGCATCATCATATCCTGAAACCTCATTTCCAAGATCATATAGAATTTGTGCTAACGTTGACATGCCAGTTCCTTTTATTCCAATACAATAATATTTAGCCATATAAATTATCTCCTTTTATTTATTGCTATCTGCAATTGATTTATTCGATTTATCATTAGCAGAATTCATAGAAGAGTCTCCACTTACAGTTTTTGCTTCACTCCAACATGATGAAACATCAAAAGTAACTGTCTTTTTCTGATCTTCATCATAAACTCCAACATTTGCTGTTGCTAGTATTGACATAACAAGATTTACAATCACCGGTATAAAGAATACTATAACTGCTGCTGCAAAAGAATTAGCAACTGCCTTGGTTTCATTTTGATTATCTGGATTAAGCATAAGCTTTAAAAATTGTATAGTACCTGCGACTAAAAGAATTATTGGTACAACTATTTGGATTAAAGTCATACCATTTTTAATTATACCAATAAATCTTGCAAGTATTGGATCACTACATATAGCTCCTATTAACATAACAATCACCTACATCCCTATTTTATAATAAATTTGAAATCATTTCTAGTAAAATACTCTTCTTCTTTATATTTGCTATATACATTATATGCTTTATACACTACAAGTTTTCCATTTTCAGTATATAAATTAGCACCTTCAATATAGCTTTTAATTCCTCTTAAGTCTAAATAACATGTGTTGTAATCACAGTTTGTTATTATACCACGTTCTACTTCATCTGCATACTTTATTTTCATTTCATTTTCTATTTTAATGCTTATTTCATTATAATTAGAATTAAACATTTTTAGTATTTCATCATCTGTTAAAAGTTTACCATTTTCTAGATTAAATACATATGTTTTAAATGAATAGTTATATGTTTCTCCATCATAATCTTTAAACATTAATACAACTGAAAGCGTATTTTTATATGCATTAAATCTATATGTAACATTTGTATCCTTAGTATCAGATGATAAATAACTAGAAGTAATACTCTTTATTTCATTATTTACATCTTTAGCATCGTTACTATTTAGATTTATATATGGAACAAATGATGAACTTTGTTTATTGTTATATCTTATTATTACATATTCTCTTTTTGAATCAATCTTAGATGCAGTATATCTATTCTTTACAAATGCATTAACAAGTCCTAATACTAATGCTACTATAATCAAAGCTATAACAACAATTACAAGTTTTTTATTTATCTCTATTTTAACATTTTTTATTTTCATAACTACTCACCTTTTTTATGACTAACTGCTATCCCATCACCAATATCTAAAAACTCTGTATCAAACTCTTGGTTTTCTACTAAAAACTCTTTATACTCTTTTATCTTTCTTACTATTCCTCTTACATTTTTACTTTCTATTTCTTTTTCATCTTTTAATGCAAGTCCATGAAAGTTCATATTATCTGTTACGATATAACCATTATCATTTAAGTTATATTTAAATTTTTCAAAGAATTTTTCATTTTGTGCTTTAGCAGCATCAATAAATATTAAATCATATTTAGAATCTAACTTAACATCAAAAGCATCACTAAATATAAGCGTTATTCTGTTATCTAATTTAACATTATTTACATTATTAACAGCTTCTAAATATCTTTTACTATCTCTTTCAATAGATGTTACAGTTACATTTTTAGATGTATTTGCCATTTTAATTGCAGAATATCCTATTGCAGTACCTATTTCTAAAATACTCTTTATGTTATGAGATTTTATGAAATTAGAAAGAAAGTTTATTCCATCTTTTTGCATAATAGGAATATTATTTTCTAAAGCATATTCTTCTAATTTAGTTAATTCTTTTTCTACCATAACCAATTACCTTCTTTTTTTAATTTTGCAACTAATGCATTATGTTCATTTTCAGTTTTAGTAAAATATATTTTTTTACTTTTGTCTGCAACAAAATAGAAATAATCACTTGGCGTATAATTTATACTTGCATCTATACTATCTTTTCCAGGATTACATATTGGTCCAACTGGAAGTCCTCTCATACTTCTAGATCTTGTATTATAACTATTAACAGAATTTAACTCATCACTTGTTAGTGCCTCATTCATAGATTTACCTACACCATAATAAGTTGTTACATCACTTCCTAGGTTAATACCTCTTTCAAGTCTATTTTCAAAAACACCTATTATTAATTTTCTATTTTCACTATTTGTACCTTCAAGTTCTGCAATAGAAGCTAGTGTCAAATATTCATGAAGTGAATGTCTTGTAAGGTCGATCGTACTTTTATATTTAGATAAAACTTTGTCTTCTTCATCAAGTAATTTTTCAATAATTTCTTTTGATGTAACATCCTGACTTCTAAAATTATATGTATCAGGATATAAATATCCTTCTAGTGGATAATAAATATTATTATTTAATATATCATCTGTTAAAAACCAATATTTATTTATTAATTCTTTTAAATACATTCTATCATTTGCAACACTTAAAAAATCATCTTCTGATATATTTGTATTTTCAGAAACTATTTTAGCATAATCTGTAAGCCTTAATCCTTCCCTAAAAGTAATATTAATACTATTTTTGGTATAGTCTCCAGAACACATAATATCAAATATATCACTTAAAGACATACTACGAGATAAATCATAGCTTGATGCTTTAAGAGATGTACATCTATTTAACTTATCGTATAAAAGAAAAAAATCAGTACTTTTAATTAAATCTTTTTCTTTTAACATTTTTGCAATACTATAAGTTGACATTCCACTTTCTATTGTAATTTCTTGAGTTGTAATATCCGTTTTGTCAACAGGAGAAGAATAAAAAATATATAAAATACTTGTACCTATTAATGCAAAACTAATAAGAACTAATATAAAGCATATTTTTACACTTTTTTTTAATCTTAATTTTCTCTTCTTCATACTATCCTTGATTATTCTTCTTAGATAATTCTTCCTCTATGGTTTTAAGTATTGTATCTATTATTTTCCACTCTTTATCAGTAGTGATTGCCTCTAGTCTAGAATGCTCTTCTTCTGGATGATAAATTGATGCATAAACTTCAACATTTCCATTTTCATCTTTAGTATTATCAGTATATACTATGTAGTCATGACCAGTTTCCTCACTACTAAATGTAAATAGTACATCAAACTTTCTTTCATTTCCACTATCATCTATTAGTGTAAATGAGTTTTTTTCTAATTCATTATTATTATTCATTTTTATTTCCCTTTCTTATTTAGATATGTTTCAAGTATTATACATGCTGCCATACTATCTATTACTTTTTTTCTTTTTTTTCTACTAATATCACCTTTAATTAGCACATCTTGTGCCTCCTTAGTTGAGAGGCGTTCATCTTGAAGATTTACTGGAATTTCTATCTCATCTTCTAGTTTTTTCTTAAACTCTTCAGAAAGTTTTGCTTTATATCCTACTGTATTATCCATGTTTTTAGGATACCCTAGAACAATTTCATCTACACCATATTCCTCTACTATTTCTTTTACTTTAGGAACTAAAGAATCATAATCTTCATTATGTCTTATTATTTCTAAGTTTCTTGCAATAGTGCCACTTTTATCTGAAATAGCAACTCCAAGTGTTCTTGATCCTAAATCAAGTCCTAAATATCTCATTTCGATCTTCTTTCAAAGTCCTTTAATAAAACTTCAACTATACGAGCCCTATCCATACTTTGCATTTTCTTTCTAGCATCTTTATGACTAGAAATATATCCAAGATCTCCACTTATTAAATAGCCAACAATTTGATTAACTGGATTATATCCACGTTCTTCTAACGCATCATAAATTTCTTTTAATTTTACACGTATTTCTTCACTTTCTAAGTCATCAAACTCAAAAAGAGTAGTTTTTTCATTATCCATCATATCGCCTCCATTATAAGACAATTTTAGCACTTAAGTATATATTTATCAATTACTTTTACAAGGCAGGTGTAAATCCCATATATATTAAAAATATAAGATAAATAATAGACATTATATAACCATTTACTTTTTCAAATGTTGTTTCTTTATATTTTATTCCAAGTCCTACTGTTATTAAAAATCCTCCTATTAATCCTCCAATATGCGCATAATTATCAACACCTTTAATAATAAATCCTAATAAAAGATTTAAAATTACAAGTGGGATTATTTCTCTTTTAAGTACTTGTTCCAAGTAAACTCTATAATGAAACCCAAAGTAAATTAAACTTCCCATAAGTCCAAATATTGCTCCACTTGCTCCTACTGATACACCATTTCCTAGGAATATAATTGACATAAGTGAGCCTGTTATTGCACTAAACAAATATACAATTAAGAATTTAAAGTGTCCTATATAACTTTCAAGTTCACGTCCAATTACATAAAGTGCATAACAGTTAAATACAATATGTGCAATATTAGCATGCAAAAATGTTCCAGTTAATAATCTATAATACTCACCTTTCACTATTGCAGGTTTATAAACTGCAAAAAGACTAATAAATTCATTAAACTTTCCTGTTAAATACGGTATGATAAAAGCAAGGACACATATTGCTATCAATGTATAAGTTACAAAAGGTGTTTTCTTTCCAAAAATCTCTCCAAACTGTCTACTATCTTCCCTACTATGTTCATTAATATCGTTTGTAAGATTTGCAAATAATTCTATCCCTTTTTCTTTCATTTTAACTTCTTTTGGAAGATCAGGAAATTCTTTTAATATTACATCACTTTTACTTAAGTCTTTTTCTGAATCAATTTTTATCATTGTATTGTCATGTGGACTTTCCTCAATGTTTTCATGAAGATTTAAGAATATGCTTAAAGTCTTCATCTTAAGAGTTAATGTTTTTCTTTTTATCTTATTAACAATTCTCTTAGTTTTAAAGATATCAAATCCAAGCTGTTCTTCATTTAATATATTTTCTGATACTATTCTTACTATTTCATAATCCTCATCCATATTCTCAAGCCATATTTCATTTTCAACACCTTGAATTATTATTGGATTATAATTTTTCTTTGTTATGAAATAATGAAGAAGTTTCATACTAAGAACATTTGTTTTATTTTGAGTTAGTTCATCTAATTTTTCATCCATTATATCGCCTCCAATACTCATATATTATATAATATTTTTAAATTTAAGAAAAGAGGGACATTATATTAAATTGTCTCTCACAAAAAACTTTATTTTCCTATCTAAATATATATTAAATTTTCCTTTATAAGTAGCTTTTATAAATCCAAGTCCACTAATTACTATATCATTATTATGATGTATGTTAAATTCTGTTTTATTAAGATTCATTAAATCATCATGTTTATCAGTAAGTACTTTTTTACATTCTACACTATCACTCATATAAAGTGTTAAACTATTTTTTTCACCATCAACATAGTCAATACGTACGTACTTATCAATAATTAATGAATATCCTTTCTTTATTTGATATGTTCTAGGTCTTATTTCTTTTTTAGAATTAATTTTTTTCAGTTCATCAGTATCTACATAATTTGTAAGAGAAGATGTATCAACAAGTCCTGGAGTATCAATAAGTGTTAGATGATCATTTATATCAATATGAATAGTACTAAGTGTTGTTGTAGGAAGTGGTGATATAGTTAGTTCGCGATCACTTTCACTATAATTTTTAATAAGTTTATTAATAAGTGAAGATTTACCTGCATTTGTATATCCTACAATATAGACATTTTTAGACGTCTCATAATATTTAATTTTTGAAAGAAGTAAATCTATGTTATAGTTTTTCTCACTAGATATTACAATAACATCATCAAAGAAATCATATCTTGTTTTAAAATAATCAATTAATTTATTATCATTAACAGACTTTGGTAAAACATCTCTTTTATTAATTACAAGAAGAAGCTTATTATGAAGTCTTTTTCTTATTATACTTAAATCTTCTGGTATATTTAAAGCATCAACTAAATAAACTACTAAGTCATTTGTTTTATTAATACTTTCAAGCATTTCTAAAAACTCTTTTTCATCTTTTGAAGCACTTTCATATTCCCCATAATTTTTTAGTCTAAAACATCGCATACAGTAATCATTATCAAGTGACGTTGTGTATCCAGGAGTTTTAACATTTTCATCTTGAAGCATTATTCCACATCCTAAACATTTTTTACTCATAATACTCACCTTTCTTAAATTTACCATCTTTTTCATATTTTTTTAATTTTATATTTTCAAAAAATCTATTTATATAAGTTACTTTTAAATCCTTCTTGCCTAATGGATCAACAAGAATAGTCTTTATTCCGAATCTTTTACCAGATTTAATATCTGTCATTAACTGATCTCCAATCATTACCATTTCAGATTTTTTAAAATGATATTTAGACTCTATTTCTCTAAGACCTTTAGTAAATGGTTTTAATGCCTTTGATATTACATATATGTTTAATTTATTTTTATAAGGAAGTGCTCTTTTACCTGTTCCATTTGTTATAATAAAGCATGTAAAATCTTTAGAAAGTTCATTTATTAAGTTTGCAACTCTTTCAGGACAATCCTTTTCATCAAGTAATGCTAAAGTATTGTCAAGATCAAATATAAGCGCTTTTACTTTTTCTTCCTTAAGCTTATTATATGGAATATCTTCTACTTTATGTACATATATGTCAGGAATTAAATTCATAGTTAGTCACCACTTTGTTATTATATAATAGAACTTTATTTAAAACAAGTTTTCTAATTCGTACTTATTGTAATTAAAAACAAATAATGATACAATATAAACGTATTAGATGAAGGAAGACTTCATATAATATATAAAATGAGAGAGAACATGCTTTTAATAGCAACTTCCATATTATATATTTTTTCTAATTTGGATTCTTTGATTGTCTTTTTTCATATGTTAATAAGGCATTATAACTCCTTACTTATTTTCGGATGATTCAGACTTTAATATCTTAATCTATTTAGAAAATCTATTCTCTTTCATTTTCATTATAATACTTATAATTTAACAATAAAAGAACTATTTTTAATCAGTAGTTCTTTTATTATTAGATTTCAATGCACTCAATTTAATTTAATTCTATTACTATAGATATATTTTCTTTAAGCATATTCAAATTTTCAAATTCAGTATCCTCTTATTCATAATACTCTCCAAGTATCATGTCATCTCCAATTAATGCTTTATACTCTTCTACTAAGTCTGCAGTAAAAATTTTTAAAGCTTTTATCTATACCTTTAGTATATTCTTCTTTTTCTAATTATAATATCACTTTTTATCAGTAGATCCAAAGCCACCAATTCTTTCTCCTGTTGCATTATCATTATCAACAATTAAGAATTTAGTAAATACAACTTGTCCTATAATATCACCTTTTTTAACTTCAATGTCATGATCACTGCAATTAAAATATGCAAAGAAGAAATGTCCATCATTATCAGGATTTCCATAATAATCACTATCAATTAATCCCACACTATTTGCAAGTATAAATCCTTTTTTTGGTCCACTACTTCTATTTAATAATAAGAAACATTCATCATCAGCACAATATGCTTTTAGTCCGGTTGGTATAAGTGTTGGCTTAATACCAGGTTTATACATAGGAATTGTTATATCTTCTGCTGCTTCTATATCATATCCAGCACTATGTGCTGTTTTTCTTTCTGGTAAATGTATATCTTTATTTTCGTATCCTTTAACTACTTCAAATCCTCTTTTTTTCATTTTAAAAATCCTCCTTAATTTTCATACATTCTTAAATTTACTTTATTTTTTTCTTTATTTATACTATCAACATAACATGTAACTATATCTCCTGCACTATATAAATCACTTGGATCTTTTACAAAGTTATGTGAAAGTTTTGAAATATGTGCTAGTCCATCATCATGAAGACCTATATCAATAAAAAGGCCAAATGGAGCGACATTTCTAACTGTTCCTTCCAGTTTTTCTCCAACATATAAATCTTTGAGTTCTAACACATCACTTTTTAAAAGTGGCTGAGGCATTTCATCTCTTGGATCAAGATTAGGTTTTTCAAGTGACTCAATTATATCTTCAAGCGTATATTTGTCAGTGCCTAATTTCTTAGATTCTTTTTCTATATCAACTGATTTTAATTTATCTTTTAATTCATTTGTACCTAAATCATTAGTAGTAAATCCAAGTTCTTTTAAAAGAGCTTCTGCAACAGAATAACTTTCTGGATGAACTCTAGTTTTATCAAGAGCGTTATCGCCATCTTGAATTTTTAAAAATCCAATTGCTTGTTCATATGCTTTTGGTGTTAATACTTTATCTTTTTTTAACTCTTCACGTGATTTAAATTTACCATATTTATTTCTATAATCAATTATTTTCTCTGCAGCCTTTTTAGTAAGTCCTGAAACATATGAAAGTAATGACACACTTGCAGTATTTACATTAACTCCAACGTTATTTACACATTTTTCTGTTGTAAATGAAAGAGCTTCGCTTAAATCTTTTTTAGGAACATCATGCTGATACATTCCAACTCCTATTCCATCAGGTGGTATCTTAACAAGTTCTGATAAAGGATCTTGAAGTCTTCTTCCAATTGACACAGCACTTCTTTTTTCTATTGCAAGATCTGGAAACTCTTCTTTTGCAACATCTGATGCAGAATAAATTGATGCTCCTGCTTCACTTACAATTACATATTTACAATTTAAATTGTATTCTTTAATCATTTCACTACAGAATCTTTCACTTTCACGAGATGCAGTTCCATTTCCAATTGATATTATGTCAACATTATATTTTTTTATTAAATCTGCAACTATTTTTTTAGAAGATTTAATTCTTTCATCTTCATTTTCTTTTAAAAAAGGTTTTATTACAGTACTATCTAAATATTTACCAGTTTTATCAATAACTGCTAATTTGCAACCATTTACATATCCAGGGTCAAATGCAAGTACAGTCTTTTCTTTTAATGGTGGTGTTAAAAGAAGAGACTCTAAATTCTTACTAAATGTTTTTATTGCATCATTGTCAGCTTTCTCAGTAAGTTCTGCTCTTATATCTCTTTCAATTGATCCTTTAATTAATCTTTTATAACTATCTTTTATTGCATCACATACAAAGTCTTTAACAAAACTATTTTTGTTTTTAATTACCTTAGATTCAATATAACTTATAATATTTTCTAAAGAAACATCAATTGATACACTAACTACTTTTTCTTTCTCTGCTCTATTAATAGCAAGTACTCTATAATGTTTTATACTTTTAACACTTTCTGAAAAATCATAGTACATATCATAAATTTTTTCTGGATCAAGCTCTTCTTTAGATTTTTTCTTTTTTGAAACCAAAACTCCATTAAAATATGTATATTTTCTAATGCTTTTTCTTAAGAAAGCGTTATCACTTATCCACTCTGCAATTATATATCCTGCACCTTCTAATGCATCATTTACACTCTTAACTTTATCTTTGACATAAGGTTTTGCAAGTTCATCTAATGACCCATTTACTGGAAAAGACATAATTTTCTTTGCAAGAGGTTCTAATCCATTATTGATTGCATCAGTTGCTTTAGTTTTTTTCTTTTCTTTATATGGCCTATAAAGATCTTCAACATCAACTAATTTTTCACATTTTAAAATTTGATTCTTTAATTCATCAGTTAAAAGACCTTTTTCATCAATTAATCTTATTACATCCTCTTTTCTTGTTTTTAAATTTAACTGATATTTATAAGCATTTTCAATACTTCTTATTTCATCTTCAGAAAGTGCTCCAGTTGCTTCTTTTCTATAACGAGCGATAAAAGGAACTGTTGCTCCTTCCTCAAGCATTTTAAGTACTGTCTCCACTTGCTTTACACTTATATTATTTTCTTTTGAAACTATTTCTATAACATTATTATCCATTTTTACCTCCAAGTAAAAGACGGCTAATTACTTAAAACCGTCTCCTTTTTTATCTTTTTAATCTTTATAATTATTAACAGCTTTACCATAAACATTAACTCTTAATGCAAATTTCTTATTCTTACTATCAGTATTATATGATTTATCGAGCCACATTCTTAATCTGTAATGATATACTACTGATTTATTTGTTGTTACTTTATCAAGTACCATCATTCCCTTTTTAGCTCCATAAGAATCTGCTTTATTTATTCCCTTATATATTGTTGGAGCAAGAACTTTATAACTGTAAGAAGTATCTTCTGATCTTTCAAGATAAAGTTTAATATATTTTGAATCAATTGTTGATTTATCATCTTTTTCTGCAACTACTTCATAACTTACATCACTTGACTTATTCTTTATATTAACACTTACTGTAAAGTCCATATATTCATTAGGATTAGTAAGTACCATACCAACACTATCTTCAATTGGAAGAGCATTTGTAAGTGCAATCTTATTTGATCCTTCTGTGTAAACTATTGTAACAGAACCATTTTTGAATGGGTTTTCATCATCTGGATTATCACAGTTTTTATCACATTTTCCATCGCCGTCTTTATCACAGTTATGATCACACTTGCCATCGCCATCATCATCACAATTTAGATTGCATTTGCCATCACCATCTGTGTCGCAGTTTCTATCGCATTTCCCATCGCCATTATCATCACAGTTTCTGTCACATTTGCCGTCGCCATTCGTATCGCAATTACGATCGCATTTTCCATCACCATTGTCATCACAGTTTCTGTCACATTTGCCATCGCCATTCGTATCACAGTTTCTATCACATTTACCGTCGCCATTCGTATCGCAATTACGATCGCATTTCCCATCGCCGTTATCATCACAGTTTCTATCACATTTTCCATCGCCGTTATCATCACAGTTTCTGTCACATTTGCCATCGCCGTTATCATCACAGTTTCTATCACATTTGCCATCGCCGTTGTCATCACAGTTTCTATCACATTTTCCGTCGCCATTCGTATCGCAATTACGATCGCATTTGCCATCGCCATTGTCATCACAATTTAATTTACAATCTTCTGCACATTTTCTATCACATTTGCCATCTCCATCATCATCACAGTTTCTATCGCATTTTCCATCGCCATTATCATCACAATTTAGATTGCATTTACCATCTCCATCTGTATCGCAGTTTCTATCGCATTTGCCATCTCCATCAACATCACAGTTTCTATCGCATTTTCCATCGCCATTATCATCACAATTTAGATTGCATTTGCCATCACCATCTGTGTCGCAGTTTCTATCACATTTGCCATCACCGTTGTCATCACAGTTTCTATCACATTTTCCATCTCCATCATCATCACAATTTAGATTGCATTTACCATCTCCATCTGTATCGCAGTTTCTATCGCATTTGCCATCTCCATCATCATCACAGTTTCTATCACATTTTCCATCTCCATCATCATCACAATTTAGATTGCATTTACCATCTCCATCTGTATCGCAGTTTCTATCACATTTGCCATCTCCATCATCATCACAGTTTAAAATACATTTTCCATTTTCATCATATTCTATGCATTTATCTTTCTCACATACACTTGTTGTACATTTAGTTCCTTCACAATTTTTAATAGTACATTTTCTTCCTTTACATGAAACATCTGTACAAGAACTACCATTACAGAAATTATCAGAACACTTATTAGTATTATTACAAGCTCTACACTTACTTCCATTACATATTTTATATGAACAAGTATTCTTCTTTTCATTACATATTACATAAGTACAAGCCTCACCTTTACAATATCTATATGTACAAACATCTCCATCACATTCTTTATATACTTTGCTAAAAGATCCAATATTATATAGATATTCATAATCATCACCATTTTTATTATTTGTTGGTGAAAACAATCTATATGACACTCCTACTATCAATATAACTAATAAAAAAATTAAAAGTAAAATTATGAATATTGCTTGTTTATCAAGATCATATTTTTTATTTTTCTTATTTTCTTTTCTCATAATAACATATCCTCATCTTTTATCTTTAATTATATTTTAGCAAGTAAAGGAAAGAATGTAAATACTAACAACAACAAAAATGTAAAATAAAAACTCTAAAAATTATTTTACTAATTTCTTAGAGTCTTCTTCTTTAAATAATATATTTTTTTTATATCTTTCATATGCATCTTTATATGTTCTTGAATTTAAAGGAATTCCTTTGCTAACAATATAATCCATAATAGATAATTTTTCTTCCTCAGTTATTTTTCTACCAGACCCAGGTATAATATTTCCATATTTATCAAATTCAGGATTTAATGTAACTATGCCTTTAACTAAAGTTTCTTTTTCATATCTTGTCAAAGGCTTCAAATCATTCTTTCTTATGAAACTAGATATTTTTCTTTTATCACTTGGATTACATTTAAAATTAACAAGTTGTTCTTTTAAAGAGCTTATAGGAAGTTTGGTAAGACTATAATAGTCTAAACTATCAAATTCTCTTATTCCCATATCACCATCAATTCCATTTACGATATTTTTAAATATTTTATTAGCAAGCTCAGTATCAAATGATACTTCTTCTTCTATTTTTATACCTAATTTTTCTAAATATTCCATAAATATATCAATATTTATTCTTCTTTTATAGCAAAATTTTTTTATATCATAACATGATTCATTTTCAAATTCTTTAACATAGTTTATATACTTTTCTTCTTTTTCTTTTTCTAACACTTTAGAATATTCATTTAAATAATATTCATAAAACTCATTTGTATTTTTTATAACAAGTTTCCTATCAGTATCACTTAAATATGGATCATTATTTAAATAGTTTTCAACAGATTTTCTAAATGTTTCTGGTGTTTTTAACATTTTTATGAATTCATCATATTTAGTTTTATCGTTAAATATAACTATTAAGTTAACAATATAGCCTGTCTCTTTACAAGCTGCTACTTGCATATAATTTCTATTCTTTCTTAATCTATACTCAGGTATTTTTTCTTCTAAAAATTTATGATCTACATAAGAATATACACTTTCATTTTCTTTTAAATATAAATTAAGTGATTGTCTAAAAGAAGCAAGAGAAAGTATTCTCCTTGAATTGTATGACATATTTTTAAAAATAGTAAATGCATTATTAACTATTTCATCACTTTTTCTTTCTGTATCAGACATTTTGTTAAAGCACTTTAAAACATCTGCACAAAGCTGATGTTCTATATTATTATCTTGTTTTCCTTTTAACACATCTAATAATTCTAATATTTCATTATATAAACTTTTATTTATCATATTAACCCTCTAAATTATTTTCCAAGCATATCAATTAAATTAACTTTAAACATATCTCTTTTTGCATTTTCTTTTGATATCATTACACCTTTATATGCTTTTAATTCTGTTCTGTGTCCTTCATCAAGAATTTCTTCTGGTGTTATATTAGTTAGAAGTATTATTTTCTTATTATAATACACTGTATAATGTAACATAATATCACCATGTACAAGTGCAGAACGTTCATCTGTTGGAAGTTTTAATTCAAATGATGCAGTATTTTTTGACTCATCTTCAGATACTTTCTCACCTATAAAATTGCCAACTCTAAGTGCAGGATAAAAATCAAATGTTAGTTTCTTATAAGCAAGTTTACTATATTTTCTTATACTTCTTTCTTTCTTTCTAAAATCATTCTCATCAAGATATTCAAAAATATATTGATCCTCTATCTCTTTCATAATTTAACCCCCTTATTATTGAAATACCATAGATACTTCATCCTCAAAGTACACATATTATAACATAAACTCCTTTAAAAATCAAGAAAAACATAAAAAAAGATGTTTAATCAACACCTCTTTGAACTAAATTAATTAATATTCCACATATCGCACATATTAAAACCTCAATTCCTGTAACTGCAAGAAAGCTTGACCATAATGTTGTTGTAAAACTAAGATTTAATGTTACAAGATAATAGAATAAATTATATATTAGGCAAGCAAAAACTAGATTTATTATTACAAGTGGAAGTGGAGTTTTAAAGTTTGCAAGCATATAGTTATATATTAATAAATTTAAGAAATTACTTATAAAGAATGCAAAACATATTCCAAAATAACTATCAAGTGTAAAATTTTCTCCAAATATTAAATCCAAAAGAAAATTCATAACAACAAACATAATAGTTCCAATAATAGTTGCAATAACACCAGATTTATACCCAACTTCTTTTAGAATCACATCAATAAGGAAAAATATAAATGGAAGTATAAATATATTGTAAGAGAATTTCATATCAAATACATAAAATGTAAATGAATTTAAAGATACATAAAATATTATAGTCGCTATATAAAGAAATGTGTATGAAAAGCTTAGACTTCTTGCATCTTCATCTATCCTCTTCTTCTCTTTTTTAGATAATTTTTTCACAATAACACCTCTTTTTATTTAAGTATATAATATCACAAATATTTACACTTTACAAATACTATTATTTGCAAATTATTTAAAATAATAATATTTCATGCTAAAATTATTCTAAAGGTGATTCTTATGATAACTAGTAGAGAAGAAAAGATGAGAGAAGTACAAGAAGAAATTGAACAAGTAGAACAAAAAAAGAAAAGAAAAAAATTTATAAAAAAATTAATAAAAATTATAACTATATTAATAATTATTATATTAATTTTATATTTATACATTGAAAATATTTCAACACATTCCATAAAAGTAAGAGAGCAAAGAATTGTTGACAGAAATATACCAGAGAATTTTGATTCATATAAAATAGTTTATTTTTCTGACCTTTATTATGATGGTAAAGACAAAAAAGATTTAGATAATCTTGTTAAAATAATTAATGAAAGAAAGCCAGATCTAATACTTTACAGTGGTGATATTATAAAAGGAAATATATCTAATAAAGATAAAGAGTATTTAATAAGTAAATTAAAAGAATTAAATGCTATTAGTGGTAAATATGCATTAACAGATAATGATGATATTAAGAATATGCTTTTACAAAGTGAATTTGGTACTCTTGATGATAGTTCCGAGCTTATATATTATGGTGATGGTAGCCCAATAAATCTTGTAGGTATTAATAGCAAAGAAAAGAATAAAGAAATACTTAACAATACTATAAGTGGTGGATTTAAAATATTTATATTAAAAGATCCTGATAATGCCAAAAAAGTACGTAAAAAAGCATCAATTATGCTTGCAGGTAAAAGCTTAAATGGTGAAATTTGTTTAGTTCCAGACTACTTATGTTTGTATAATGTAGATGGAGCTAAAAAGTATTATAGAAGTTTCCATAACGTAAGTGGTGTTCCACTTTATATATCAAGTGGAATTGGAACAAACAAATTTAATTTTAGATTTAATTCAAGACCTTCTATTTATTTCTTTAGATTATCTTCTGGAAATTAGAAAATGCCTTTTAGGTTTTTTCTTTTTTACATAAATGTTTATTTTCTTTATTGTAGTATTATAAAGTTTAACATCTATATACCCTACTTTATCATTATTTTTATATTTTTTAATTTTATATATTTTATAAATTAATTTTATATTTCTCTCTTCATCTTCTGTAAGAGGATAGTAAAATTTTCCCTTTATATATAATTTGTCTTTAAAGAATGTTTTTGATATGTTAATATTATCTACTAATTTAACTCTCCTATATTTATTAAATAAATATTCATAAGTACTTTCTTGTGAATTATAATGACTAGAATCATTTAATGATACCATTGTAAGTGTTAAATTATTTTTCTTAGCAACAGAAACAAGTGTTCTACCAGCTTTAGGAGTATATCCAGTTTTTCCACCTTTTAAATATTTATATTCTTTTAAAAGTTTATTTCTATTAAACCAGATATAGCTTTTTTTATTTGTTTCAAGTGAATATTTATATGTTCCAATAACCTCTCTATAAAATTTACTTTTATTATAAATGTATCTCGAAAGACGTGCCATATCTTTACTACTTGAATAGTTTTTATCATCATAGTCATCTAGTCCTGTTGGATTCATAAAGTGTGTATTTGTCATACCAATTTTTTTAGCATTTTCATTCATTTTATTTACAAAGTTCGGAATATTTTTTGCAAGAACAAGTGCAGTATCATTTCCACTTCTAAGCATTAATCCATATAATAGTTCCCTAACTGTTAATACTTCTCCATAAGATATATATGTGTTAGATCCATATGCATGATTTACTTCATCACCTACTATTATTTTCTTATCAAGTGGAAGATTTTCAATTGCTACTAAAAATGTCATTATTTTTGTTGTTGACGCAATAAGGCGCTTATCATCTACATTATTTTTATAAAGTATTCTTCCACTATCAACATCCATAACAATAGAAGATTTTGCAGTGTCTTTTGCAAATACATTAATTGGAATAAAAATAAGCATTAAAAAAAGCACAATTTTTTTCAAGCGTTATCACCTAAAAAATTATATGCTTTATTTTTTTAATTATTAACCTTTTAGTTTTCTAATATAATAGTTGATTTTTGAAACCCAAGTATTGCTTGCAGCATATTTAGTTCCAATAGATTCTGCTCTATTTAATCCTTTAGAATAATAGTTTTTATATAAATTGTTAATAGCTCCTTTTATACCATCATCAACAGTTGCATATCCAACATAGTCTCCACTACATTTGTTAGCTCCTTTTTGTCCTGCAAAATTATGACAATTTCTTGCAAGAGAACTACAACGAGATCCACAAGCGCTTTCATGAAGCATAACTGCTGCAGCAAGATATGGATCAACTCCTAAACTCATTGAGTATGATGCAATAAGTTCTCCTTTACCACCTAACAAATCATTTCCTAAATGTCTATTAAGTTCTGCTGCTATCTCATCTTGTGTTTCTCCACTATAAACATCGCCCGCTATAGCTTCTGCTATTTCAATTTCATCTTTTTCATCTTCTGTATAGCTAATCTCTTTTATCTTACTTTTTGAACTTGTTTTACTACTATCTTTCATACTATTTGTTAAGTATTTACCAGAAGACGATGTATATTCAATAAAACTATCTTTATCCGTAACCCCAACTATTATTAGAGATATTATAAGTAAAGAACAACCAGCACCTGCTAGAACCTTACTAATAATATGCGGTTTTTTCATAACTCACCTCATGAAAAGTAGTCAACCACTAAACTTTCCACAATAAAATATTATCACATAGTGCGAACTATGTCAATTTTTAGCAGTTAGAGTCTTTATCACAAGATCCACTAGTAACATCTAAGAATAAATTATCAATATTTTTCTTTACATTAGTTTTACTTGTTACAGTCTCTTCTACTTTTTTATTATCTTTCCCTATAACTACTGGTACAGAATATTTTTTACCTTTTATTTTAATACTTCCATTATGTAGACTATAATAATAAAATTCTTTATTATAATCGCTTGATACCTTTTTTAATGCTTTAGCATAATCTACTGATAAAGTTTTATTATTTCCTATAAATATAATTGTACTCTTAGTATTATAAATCTTATCAAGCTCTTTTTTATCTTTTATTACACTTACTAAGTCACATTTAACACTATAATTTTTTTCAAATTCATTTTTCTTACTTACAAAGAATATTGCTAATGAAAAAACTATTAAAAATAAAACTAAAATTACTACTTTCTTTTTCATATTACTTGCACCTGTCTTTCTTTAGAAGATAATTAAATTCTCCCGGTACTTTTGATATATAAGTATGGTACTTCTTTTCTTTCTTATTGTAAACACTTAATTTATATGCATGAAGATAAAGTCTTTTATATCCATCATTTATTCCATACTTTTGATCTCCTACTATAGGATTTCCTATATTTTTAAGCTGAAGTCTTATTTGATTTTTTCTGCCTGTTTCAATTTCTATTTCAAGTTTACTATAGTTTTTAGTACTTTCAATTACTTTATAGTTTGTAACTGCTTCCTTACCATCTTTAGATATATAAGAAAGATGAGTTTTTGTTTCGCTTATTTTATTAACTAATCTATCTTCTTTTTTGCTAGGAATACCATGTACTACCGCAACATACTCTCTTTTTGAATATTTATTCCAGTCTTCTTGATACATATCTTTTATTTTTTCAGATTTTGCTAGAAGTAGTACTCCACTTGTTAGTTTATCAAGACGATGTACTACAAAAACTTTAGCTAAATGATTCTTACTTTTTAAGTACTTTGAGACTAAATGATATACTGTATTTTCATCTTCTTTTCCATCACTTATTGTAAGTATTCCAGATGGTTTTGAAACGACTATAATATCACTATCTTCATATATAATATTAAATGGAAGAACATATCGTGTTTTCTTTTTAGTGTCAATAACTATTTTTGATCCTTCATGCACTTCATAATCATATTTTGTTGTTAATACTCCATCTACAAAAATAGACTTAAAATGTAAATAATCTTTTATTTTCTTTTTTGGCATATCAAGGTTTTCCTCTAGGTATTCTAAAAGTTTACCAGATCTTTTTGCAATAATTTCCATAAGCATATCACCAATAGAATTATAACATGAATATATAGCATTTTTCCACATAAAAAGTGCAAAAACTGCTATTTGCACTTTAAAATTTAAAAACTTTTAACTATAAAATATATTAGTACCACAACTAATGCTAGAAGAAGAATAACAAGAAGTACTTTAAGAATATTAGGCATTTTCTTTTCTTCTACAAATTCATCATCTAAATCAAAATCCTTTGTATTTATTTCCATTGATTTGGTGTAAAAAGAATCATCCATCTTCTTTATTTCTTTAGGTTTACTATCGTCATATAGCTCTGCTTTTCTATTTACTTCTTCAAGTGCAGTTTTATCAAGTACTTCAGTGTTGTTTGATATTCTATCATATTCGCTTGTTGCAAAAAGATCTGATAAAAGATCAACTGATGTTGCTTGATCAATTTCTCCTCTTAAAGTCTTGCTAGTAATAGTATTAATAAGCTCTTTCATCTTTTCATTATCTTTTTTTGTTCTATTAATCTTTTCTTGACGATACTGTTCTATTTCTTCTTTTGTAAGTGTAAAGTCATCTTTATATTTATCTGGTTTACTCTCTTTCTTTTCTTCTTTTTTAGCTTCTTCTATAATACTATTAATGTCATATACTTTTCTCTCATTAGGTTTATATATTTCATTAAAGTCATCAAGTCTTTTTTCATCTTCTGTTCTATCATCTTCATCTAGTGCTAATCCAAGCTCTTTTACTTTATGATAATTTTCCCTAGTATTGTAATTTATATTGCTATTAAGTTCTAAAGTATTTGTATTATTAATATCAAGAGGACGTTCTGGCACCATATTTACAAGAGAACTATCATAAAGACTACTATTCTTTTCACTTCTAGAATAATTATCTTCATCCTTGTATCTATCCATTCTGCTAGCCATATAGTATCACGTATAATCAATCTTATAGAAATATTAATCTATTTGATTGATCCCTTTCTATAATATTTTTTGATTTATTATATATCTAGAAGTATAATAAATCT